>JANLTD010000343.1:0-2440 GCA_031362765.1 Acidobacteriota bacterium
TTTGCCTGAGACCCGCGCCATTCTTTCACAATATTTCCTGATATGGTATCTAAAGAACATCAGTTTTGGCGTTTTTAACGATTCAATGAGAATTTCACCGAGACTTTTTTGGCGATGATGCTGTCCGGTTTCCGTCTGTCAAAACAAAAAGTGATGCTTTGGCAAAGCGGAAGTTTCACGAGAGACGGCTCTCAAAAATCCTAGAGCTAAAGGTTAACAAAATGAAAAGAACACGAACAAGTCACGCTCTTTTTGATTATTTTTACCTTGCGGATTTAACCGAAAATATTCCGAACCTTGTCCATAAACGATTCGTCCTGAAATTCGGTGTCTTCGATCTCGGCGAGTTGTTCCAATAATTTACGCTGTTCTTTGGTTAATGATTTCGGCGTGATCAGCGTCACGGCGACGAACAGATCGCCTTTCCCTCGTCCGCCAAGGACCGGCATTCCCTGCGCTTTGAGACGAAAGACCGTGCCGGTTTGCGTTCCGGCCGGAATCTTCAGTTCTTCTTCGCTATCCAAAGTCCTGACCTTGACCTCGGCACCGAGAGCGGCTTGTGTAAAGGTCACGGGAACCGCCGAATAAAGATTCGCGCCCTGGCGTTCGAAGGTTTCGTGCTCGGCAACGTGCAACACAACATAAAGATCCCCCGTCTGTCCGCCGCCGACACCGGCTTCGCCTTCGCCGTTAACGCGGAGCCGCGAACCTGTTTCGACGCCTGCCGGAATTTTTATTTCGAGTGTTTTTTCCTTTTCGATGCGCCCTGCGCCGCGGCATTTTTTGCACGGCGTTTTGATGATCTTGCCTTTGCCGCTGCAATTCGGACAAGTTCGCATGACCGAGAAAAAGCCTTGCTGATAGCGTGTCTGTCCGCTTCCCTGACAGGTAATGCAGGTTTCGGGTTCGGTTCCCTTCTCGGCGCCTCGGCCATCACATTCGCCGCATTTTTCGAGTCGCGGAATGCGGAGTTTTTCGTCTTTGCCATGCGCCGCATCTTCTAAACTAATTTCCAGATCGTAACGCAGATCCGCGCCGCGTTGCGCCGAAGATCGCCCGCCGCGGGTGCGTCCGCCGCCGCCAAACATATCGCCAAATCCGAAAAGATCAAAAATATCTTCAATGTTGGAATAACCTTGTTGGTCAAATCCGCCAAAGCCTTGTCCGTTCGCGCCCGAATGTCCGAAACGATCGTAAGAAGCACGCTTCTGCGCGTCAGACAAAACCGAGTAAGCCTCGGCCGCTTCCTTGAATTTTTCTTCGGCCGTATGGTCGTTCAGATTTTTATCAGGATGATGCTGAATCGCCAGTTTGCGGTACGCGCTTTTGATTTCCGGATCAGTAGCGTTTTTTGAAACGCCTAAAATTTCGTAATAATCTCTCTTGCTCATAAATTCGTAATTTCAAATTTCAAATTCTAAATCGTTAAATCGAAAATCCCAAATCCAAAATAAAGATAACGTCAGCCCAATCGAATGAACTGACGTTCTTTTATATTTTGCGACATTGCACCCGATTAAAGCAAGGGATGAGGGATAATGGATGAGGGATGAAAAAAGAGATGAGGGATGAATAATACAATCGGTCGGTATCCGCCGCTGTGTGATTGTTTTGTGAATCAAGAGAAAAGAATGAAAGATGCAGAAACAAGCAATGCTTTAAGTTCATCCCTCATCCCTCATCCCTCATCCCTCATCCCTCAAATTACGTCATCACCATCAAGGCTTCGGTTAATGATTCAGCGGCTTCTTCGATTTTTTTCAAAGCGGCTTCGATCTCTTGCGGATCGTTATCGTTAAGCGACTGTTCGGCGGTGCCTAAAACGCCGTTGATTTCCTGCTGTTGCTTGATTTCAAGAGATTTGCCGAATTCAGTCATTGTTCGCCGTGTGTTTTTTAAGAGCGAATCAAGCCGATTGCGCAATATAATTAGGTCTCTTGTTTCCTTGTCTGTTTCGATTGACGTTTCGGCTTCCATAATCAGCCGTTCTATTTCGTTCGGGGCAAGCCCGGAAGACGGAGTGATCTGCATTGCCTGTTCGAGTCCGGTCATTTTGTCCTTTGCCGAAACATTGACGATGCCATTGGCATCAACCTCAAATGAAACATCGATCTGCGGAACACCGCGCGGAGCGGGTGGAATACCGACGAGCTCGAATTTCCCCAGACTGCGGTTGCCGCTCGAAACTTCACGTTCACCCTGCAAAATATGGATTTCAACCGATTGCTGATTATCAACGACGGTCGTAAATGTCATCGTGTTTTTGAGCGGAATCGTCGAATTGCGCGAGATAAGTTTGACGAACAAACCGCCGCGTGTTTCGAGCCCGAGGCTGAGCGGCAAAACGTCGAGCAGAACAATATCCTTGACATCGCCTGTCAGCACGCCGCCCTGGATCGCCGCGCCCATCGAGACCACTTCGTCAGGATTTATTTCGACC
>JANLTD010000368.1:0-2462 GCA_031362765.1 Acidobacteriota bacterium
CTTGCCTATGCGGAAAATCCTTTCGCGCTCGTCAAAGCGACCGCCAATGAAGGCGGAAGCCCGCGCGTGAGCGAGGGCGGAAATGAATCTTTGGTTAAAACTGACCTTTCCACATCGCAAACTGCGCCCTTGCTCACGCGCGGGCTTCTGCCACTTTCGCCGAAGCTCCGTGATAAGCAATCGTGGCAGGATTTCGTCCGGCTTCTTGAATTATTAACCACGGACGAAAACCGCAACAAACCCGCCAAACAGATCGAACTGATCCTGAAGAACGGCTACGAACAGCATTTACAGGAAACCTTCGAGAACGCCGAAGCGCGGCTCGAAGATCTGCGTCAGCTCGTGTTATACGCGAGCCGTTACGATTCGACCGAGAGTTTCTTATCGGAACTCGCGCTGCTTTCGACCGAACGTTTCAAAGAACCTTCTGCCCTTACGGGCGAAGACGTTATCCAAGGCGGCGAAGAAGATGAGCTCTTAACTTTAACGAGCGTGCATCAGGCAAAAGGCCTCGAATGGAAAGCCGTCTTTATAATCTGGGCGGCGGAAGGTAAATTCCCTTCGCCCCGCAGTTTGAAACAAATTGACTCGGAAGAAGAGGAACGCCGTCTTTGGTATGTCGCGCTGACGCGCGCGCAGGACGAGCTTTATATGACCTATCCGCTGATGATGGTTGATTATTCGCGCCAAACCATTCTCCAAAAACCGTCACGTTTCATTATGGAATGCCCGCCCGTTTTGTTTGAAGTCTGGAGTTTGGAAGAAGAATCGCGCACGTTTGACGCACCAATTGAAATAGAAGACAAACCGCCGGAATTTCTCAATTAACTTGAGCATTGATTAGAAAATCAAAGAAGAAATAGGACGCGGACGAACCGAGGATTAAGCGGAAAATCGGCGGATTATTTTAATTAAACTTTCGGCGAATTAATAAATATTTTCAATAAATCGGCGGAAATCCGTCAAATCCGTGTTCGTCCGCGTCCTATTTCTTTCTAATTTTCTAATCAATACTCAGGTTTACTTAGAGAAATAAAACCGCAATCCGCAATCATAAATCCAAAATCTTATGAATCGCTTCATCAACGAACGCAAAGACAATTGGCAGCGCCTCGAAGATCTGCTTTCGATTCTGGATGTGTCGAGCCTCAGAGGACTTTCACGCGCCGAAGTTCGTGAATTCGGCGAACTTTACCGCCGCGCCGCGACCGATCTGGCAATCGCCCGCGCCGAAACGCGCGACCCGAAGCTCGTCAATTATCTAAACAGCCTTGTCATTCGCGCACACGGCAAGATCTATCGTGCCGAAGCGCAGGGACTAAATCTGATCTGGCAATTTTTTGCGAAGGATTTTCCGCAAACATTCAGAAAAAACGTGCGGTATATGCAGATCGCTTTCGGCATTTTCCTTTTTTTTGCGATCGTCGGTTTTATCGCGACCTGGATCAATAGCGATTTTTCACAGTTTGTCGGACTTGGCGGCATTGAATACCAGATAAAAGCCAATAATCAATGGTGGCTTTCGCTCAATGATGCCAATCAGCTCGGTTCAAGTCAGATCTTGACCAACAATATCATCGTGACATTCCGCGTTTTCGCGATGGGCGCATTCTTCGGCATCGGCGCGTTTTACGATCTGGCGTTTGAAGGCGCGCGTTTGGGGAGCGTCTTTGCGCTCTGCTATAAACTTAATCCGCCGTTCGGCAACGCGCTCGCGACGTTTGTCGTCGGACACGGCGTGATCGAACTTTCGATGATCTTTTTCTGTGCGGGTGCGGGAATGATGATCGGCTACGCGCTGGTTAATCCGGGCGATCTGACGCGGGCGCAAGCCTTAAAGAAAAAAGGAATGGACGCGGCGCGGATCGTCATCGGCTGCGCTTGTTTTCTCGTCATCGCGGGAATCATCGAAGGTTTCCTGTCGCCTTCAAACCTGCCCGCGTGGGTCAAGATCGGCACCGGTGTTTCGACCGGAATTGCGATGTATTCTTATTTGTTCTTGGTCGGAAGAGAAGTTGATTCTAAAGATCGGCCGCCCGCCGTTTAATAATCGTTTAACGGGCGGCACAAAATCATTGGTAATTGCTTGTCTTAACTTTCGAGAACTTCCCGCATTGCCGCCGCCAGATCATTGATCGCTTGTTTGCCGTCGCCCGAAAATGACGAACCGTGCATCACGGCAATCGTCTGCGGTTCAAGCGCGGCGATTTTTTTTAATGTTTCGTCCGTCTTTGCGGAATACGGATAAGCGTGGGCAAAAGGAGTTTGCTCGCCCGCGATCAAATCTTCCTTAAATCGCCCGACAATATCGGATGTTGTCAAAGATTCCACATCGCCCGAATGCGTGAAGAGATCCGAGCAAAGCAGCGTTTTGTTCGTTTCTTCAAACATCAATCCCGCTTCCCAGCAATGCGGAACGTGCGGCGTTTGCAAGAAACGGAAGCTGTACTTGCCGGTCTTTA
>JANLTD010000376.1:0-4466 GCA_031362765.1 Acidobacteriota bacterium
ATCGGCGGATTCGTCACCTGCGCGAAAAGTTGTTTGAAATAATTGGAAAGCAATTGCGGCCGCTTTGATAAAACCGCCAGCGGCGTGTCGTTTCCCATCGAACCGATCGCTTCCGCGCCGCCGGTCGCCATTGGCTGCAAGACCATCCGCAATTCTTCTTCCGTATAGCCAAAGGCGCGCTGCCGCTGCAGAATCGTTTCGTGATCCGGCTGATAAATAAAGATCGGGCGCGGCAAATCGTTGATGTGAATTAAATTATCCGTGATCCATTGCCGGTAAGGTTTTTCCGAAACGATTTCTTGTTTGATTTCTTTGTCCGTGACGATTCGGCCTTCAACAGTGTCAAGGAGAAACATTTTCCCGGGTTGAAGTCGCCCCTTTTGTAGAACATTTTCAGGTTCGACATCAAAAACACCGACTTCCGAAGCCATTACGACCAAACCGTCTTTGGTGACCACATAACGCGACGGCCGCAACCCGTTTCTGTCCAAAACCGCGCCGATAATTTCTCCGTTCGTAAATGTTATCGAAGCCGGGCCGTCCCATGGTTCGAGCAAACACGAGTGAAATTCATAAAATGCACGTTTCTCATCACTCATTTTATTGCCTTCGGAAAGCGGTTCGGGAATCATCATCATCACTCCGTGGGGCAGATTGCGCCCCGCTAAATGAAGCATTTCCAACGCGTTATCAAACGCGCCGGAATCGCTGACAAAGGCATCCAAAATGCTCAAAGTCTTCGGAAAATCTTCGGCGAAAAGACTCGATTTCAAACGCTGTTCGCGGGCATACATCCAGTTTACATTACCGCGCAGAGTGTTGATCTCGCCGTTGTGAGCAATATATCGAAGCGGCTGGGCGCGATTCCAATTCGGGAAAGTATTCGTGCTGAAACGTGAATGAACCACTGCCAGCGCGGTATTAAACGCAAGATCATTCAGGTCAAGATAGAACGACGCCAATTGATGGGTCGTCAGCATTCCTTTGTAAATGATGGTTTTCGTTGACAGACTCGGAACATAAAAGGTCTCGTCAAAACGGGAATCGCCGCGTGTCAGAAGTTCTTTTGTCCATCGCCTCGTCACGTAAAGTTTGCGCTCAAAATGAGCCGTACCACCTATTTCGTCGGTCTTTCCAATAAAAACCTGCCTGATAAAAGGTTGCGCTTTTTTGGTAGATTCGCCCAGATTCCAATTATTTGTCGGGACATCGCGCCAACCTAAAATCTGCAGATCGTGCTCAATCGCAATTCGTTCAAATGTTTTTTCGCAATGCGCTCTTTCGGAAGAATCATTCGGCAGAAACATCATTCCGACGGCGTATTGACCGGCTTTGGGCAAAATTATGTGCAATCTTTCACATTCCCGCGCAAAAAAATTGTGCGGTATCTGTGTCAGGATGCCTGCGCCATCGCCGGTGTTTTCTTCCGCCCCGCTCGCTCCGCGATGATGCATCCGAACGAGGCATTCAATCGCGATCTTGACAATTTTATGTGATTTTCTACCCTTTATGTCAGCCACCAACCCGACTCCACAGGAATCGTGTTCATATGCAGATTGATATAGGCCATTTTTCATCGAAATTCAAGTATATGATAATAAATTATGAAGTGACTAAATTTATAACATACATTATGAATTTCGCAAAGAGTTTTTATTTTCCCAAATCAGATCTTTGCAGCGCGTATAATATCGGCAAAGACTCCGGCCGCCGTCACATCTGCGCCGGCACCTGCGCCTTTGATCACTAAAGGCAGATCAGCATACCGATTTGTATAAAATAAAACCGCGTTGTCTTTCCCGGAAAGGTTTGCAAAATTATGCGCCGCATCAATACTCTGTAATCCAACTGAAGCTTTTCCATTGTCGAACGAAGCGATGTATTTTAGAGATAGATCTTTTGATTTTGCGCTTTCAAGTAATTCGCAAAAATAGCTTTCGTGTTTTTCCATCTCATTGTAAAAATCTTCGACACTTCCCTGCAAACAAGATTCCGGCAAGAATCCTTTGTTTTCAATATCGGACATTTCAAGTGGAAATCCGGCTTCACGCGCCAGAATCAGAATCTTTCGGGCAACGTCCGTTCCGCTCAGATCAAGCCGCGGATCTGGTTCGGTGTAACCCTCGGTCTGCGCTTGTCGAACAACGGTGGAAAACGAGCGCGAACCGTCGTAATTGTTAAAAACAAAGTTCAATGTTCCGGACAAAACGGCTTCGATGCGATTGATCTTATCGCCGCTGCGAAGCAAATCGTTGAGGGTATTGATGATCGGAAGTCCGGCGCCGACATTGGTCTCAAACAGAAAATTAGCGTTATATTCCCTCGCCAGATCTTTTAATTTCTGATAATTTTTGTATTCGCGCGATGCTGCAATTTTATTACAGGCAATTACCGAAACGGCTTTTTCCAACAATTTCGGATACACTTCGACCACTTCTCCGCTGGCGGTCACGTCAACAAAAATCGAGTTTCGCAAATTCTTTTCAAGGATCAGATCGGCAAAGCTTTCAGCACTGGATGCCGTTCCAAAGTCTGCAATTTGAGATTTGAAATCATTTAGATCAATTCCTTCCTCATTAAACACCGACTTTTTACTGTTTCCCAAACCAACCGCGCGAACATTCAGCCGTAAGTTTTCAGAAAGATATTCAGATTGGCTTGCGAGTTGCGCTAACAGCCGGCTTCCGACCGTTCCGACACCGATAATATATAGATTTATTTGCCGTTTACCGTCTGAGAAAAACTCTTCGTGCAATGTGTTGACGGCTTTTCGAACGTCCTTTGAATCAATAATGGCCGAAATATTCCTTTCGGATGAGCCTTGTGCGATGGCGCGAATGTTGACGCCTTGCGAGCCGAGCGAACCGAACATTTTGCCAGATACGCCCGTGTGATTTTTCATATTGTCGCCAACCAAAGCAAGAATCGAAAGACCGTTTTCAACTTGCAAAGGTTCAATGCGTCCGCGGGCAATCTCATATTCAAATTCTTTATCAACGACGGTTTTCGCCGAATCCGCAAATTTTTCTTCAACAGCTACACAAATCGAATGTTCAGAAGAACTTTGGGTAATCAAAATGACATTGATAGAAGCGCGGGAAAGCGAATCGAAAAGGCGTTTCGAAAAACCCGGAATCCCAACCATTCCGGAACCTTCAAGGCTTAAGACCGAGATCTTATCGATACTTGTAATGCCGCGAATGATTTCCTTATCGCCGGAGGTTTCCGATTCAATCAAAGTTCCGTAATCAGCAGGAGCAAAAGTGTTTTTGATAAAGATCGGAATGTTTTTCTGCAAAACGGGCTGAATTGTCGGCGGATAGATGACCTTTGCGCCAAAATGCGACAGTTCCATGGCTTCGCGGTAGGTGATGCGCGGAATATTTCGAATATTTCGGACAATTCGCGGATCGGCGGTCATCATACCGGAAACATCCGTCCAGATTTCCAAAACTTCCGCATCTAATGCGGCGGCAAGAATAGCGCCCGTGTAATCTGAACCGCCGCGCCCCAAAGTAGTGGTCACGCCTTCGCTGTCTGCGGCGATAAATCCCGGTAAAATGAAGAGTTTTGATTCAGACGATTGAAAATAACTATTAATGAGCGAATTTGTTTGTTCAAAATCAACAGCCGCAAAACCGTAATTTGAGTCAGTTCGAATGAGCTGTCGCGAATCTTTCCAAACATTCTCAACACCGAGCGAACTGAGTTTTGCCGAAACCAATTTGGTCGAGAGAATCTCGCCCAAACTAACGATTCTGTCGAGCGTGCGCGATGAAAGTTCGCGAAGCAGATAAACGCCTTCGCAGATGCTTTTGAGTTCGTTGATGCGATTTTCAATAAAATCAAAAATCGAATCGCGCGAACTTTCGGGAATCAACGCCCGCGTTGCCGTAAAATGTTTGCTTTCAATTTCTTTGATCTTTCCGCGAAAACTGTCGTCACCATTTTCAGCCGTTTTGCCGACTTCGATCAAGGCATCGGTGGTGCCTTGCATCGCCGATAAAACAACAACGCAAGTGTCTTTTTCGATTGCGTTTTGGACAATTTGAACAACCTTTTCTATATTTTCAGCATTTCCGACGGATGAACCGCCAAATTTTAGCACTTTCATTTTTTTTTTCCCGCGAAATAAACGAAAAATACGAAAACAATTTATTGCTATGTTTTATTTTCGTGTTTTTGTATATTTCGCTGCGTACTATTTTAAATCTTTTTCAGTAAAATCTCTTTAAGATCTTTGTAATTTACTTCAATTTCGACGCTGTGTTTCGGGCGCGAAAACAATTCTTTGACTGATTCCGGCATTACGCCGAAAGTGCCGACAATTTTTTCGACCGAATCGAATTTAACCGGATGTGCCGTTTCGAGAAAATATCCTTTTTTCTCAGGATGCTTTTCGAGATAGTTTTCTAATGCGAAAAAGCCGACCGCGCCGTGCGGATCTAAAATGTAATTGTATTTTT
>JANLTD010000389.1:0-9970 GCA_031362765.1 Acidobacteriota bacterium
CGGGCGTATCGGTGCAGTATATTCGTGCGTAGGCCTCTGCCCGTGCGACGGCTTCCGATATTGTCGTCGGTCATTCGCTCGGAGGCGGTCTGGCTTCATATGTCGCGATTTACGGCGGACGGCAAGCGGCAACCGTCAATCCCGCGCCGCTCAACATCAATCCGGTCAGCGGAATCGGGATGCTGAGAAACAATGATCTGGTCGTAAATTATGTCGCACCGGGCGAAGCACTCGACATTCTAGATTCGGCGATTATCAATATGCGGCGCGTCGGGAAAATTTACAACGTCAACTCAAACGGCGGCTGGAGTCCGGTCGCGCGGCATTTGCTCCCGAATCTGACGGGCTTTGTTACGCCGGTAAAAGTTTGATCTAAAGCAAAATAGAAAATTAAGTGAAGGAAACGCGTTTCTCTATTTCGTCACGCCTGTTCGAATAGATCGGCAGTAAAACTTCTTCAGCCGCGTTTTTCGTCTGCAAAAGAACGCGCGGTCAAATAGTAAAAGTTTTTGCAAGAAAATACAGCTTCGGTGCGTCTAACTTTTTTAGCGATCATAAAATAGAGGCTTGATTATGAAAATTATTTGGGTTTTGAGTTTGTTAGGGTTTTCTTTAACAGTGATATGTCAGGAAAGTGAAAATTTGAGATTGCCGGAACCCGCCGAAATCAGCCGCATCGAAATCAGCAAAACGAGTATGCACCAATGGTATCAGCCGGCCGAATTGCTTTCGCTCTTGCCGCAATTTGTTGCATCGGAGGGAACTTACGGCGAAAAAGCGATACCGTTTCAATACGGAAAATTCATCCTCAAGAACGGGAAAGAAATAAATTGGATGGCAAATTTTTCCGATTCGATCCTGCTTTATAAAGAAAGCGTACGCGGTCGAAAAGAACAACTTTTTGTCTTGCCGCAAAAGAACGGATCGCTTTTTCACATTTGGGACGCCGACGGCAAGGAAGGTTTCATTGACATCAACGGCAGCCTCATCCTGAAGCCGCAATTTGAGGCGGTCGGCGAATTTTCCGAAGGTCTGGCACCCGCGTTGATCGGCGATAAATGGGGCTATATCAATGAGAAAGGCGAGGTCGTCATTAAACCGCGCTGGCCTCAATCGGGCAGTTCTTTTCACGAAGGTTTGGCAATTGTCACCGAACAGGTTCATTGGACGGTGATTGACGATTCAAATTATTACGCTTACAAATGCGGCTACATCAATCGGCAGGGGGAATACGTTATTGAGCCGAAATTTCGCCAAAGCTGCGGCACATTTTCCGACGGTTTGGCGCGAATCGAAGTAGATTTGCAAGGCGATGAATACGAGCAAGGCAAAGGCTGGATCGGCTTTATGGACAAGCAAGGCAATTGGGCGATCAAACCGCAATTGTTTCAGGCAAGCAATTTTCGGGAAGGCTTCGCGCTCGTCCAATCCGAACCGCTGCCAAAAGATTTATACATCAAAATTCCCGGAACCGATTTGGTCAGAAACAATGCCAATCGCCAATCGCTCTATCTGATTGACAAAACAGGGCGCAAGGCATCGGACAAAAAAGACTGCCGTTGGCGACATAGTTTTCGCGACGGCTTGGCTCTGACCTATGCGGAAAACAACCGCCACGTCTTTATCAATGAGCAATGCGAAGAGGTTTTCCGGCTTGCGCCCGACATCCAAACGGACGGCTATTTTTCCGAAGGGTTGGTTCTGGCTTATAAAGTGTTGGCGGGTGAAAAGATCTTCGGCTATCTTGACCGCCAAGGAAACGCGGCGATTGATTTCAAATTTGCGGAAGCCGCGCCATTTTCCGATGGGCTTGCCGGAGTCGTGATCAAAGAAAAAGCTAAACAATTCAACGCTTACATCAATCCGAAGGGCGAGATCGTCTTAAAGAACACACGCGGCATTGCGCCTTTCAAAAACGGTTTGGCGTTTCAATATCTTTACACCTGGACGATCAGCGAACGCCCGAATGGTCGAAATATCAAAGGTTATATGAACAAACAGGGCAAATACGTCTGGCTCTCGCCGCGGGCTGAAAATTATCTCGAGAAAGATCGGATCAAACAAAATTACATTGGAAAAAATTGATTGATCATCTATTTCGGGCTAATTTTCGACCGATTTAAATCCGAGTAACTCAATATCGTTGACCGCTTCGGAGGTGGTTTTCTTTTCCGTGATTCTGATTTTGAAAAGATATTTTTTACCTTTCTCAAAAGTTTTTGTTTCTTGGGTAAAGACGATTATTTCGCGGTCGGTCAAATCATAAGTATCAAGACTCTTATTTTCTTCTGAAATGACAATATTATTTCCTCTCATACAAGGTTTACATTGCGCATTCGGCGGACAGGGCGGACAACTGTAGGATTTGGCAACAAACCCTTCGGTTTCATAAATCCCCGGCGCCGGTTTTTGCGCTCTTATTTCTTGAATTTTCAAAAATTTGTCGGCTTTTATTTCCGCATATTTATCTTCGGCGGAAGCCGAAGGTAAAGCGGAAGGTTTCTGAGCCGTGCAGGATGCAATATGCGGAATCGAAAAAAGGATTCCCGAAATCAATAAAAAAAATGTTATCTGTTTCATTTCAAACCTCAGTAGTTTATCAGCCAACCAAAGAACGAGGCAATGGCGGAAATTTTGCATTGACGATTATTTTGCATTCAGAATAAGACTGCCGCCGCAGACGCGCCGCGACTGCTCGAAATGTTTTCCGATTTCTGGCATAATGACAACTTAAATCAGTCTTTACTCAACCATTTAATCAAAGACTAATTTAGATAAAAAAAGTTGGATTAGGCAAAAGTCACTTTTGAAATCGTCTTTTAAATTCTAGGTAAGAAAATTAATATAGAATTAATAACGAAATAAACACCAATAAAACAAGAGAAATAATAACAATTATGGGCGAAACTTCGATGTGGGCCGAACGAACGGTCAAAAATACTTTGACCGATTCGGACACGTTAAAAATCAAAACATTTTCTTTCAGCGGTATCGGCTTTGATATCCGGACATTTCCGGTCTTAAAAACCTATATTGACAGTGGCAAGATCAAGGTCGAATACGATTCAGCTAAAAACGGAATGGCGGAATACGATTATAAAACAAACACTATTGTGCTCGGCTTCAGATTTGCGAACACCTACACCGAAACGGCGCTGCTTGTTCACGAATGCGTTCACGCGGTCTATGACGCTGTCGGTCAGAAAATGTCCACGGCGATCTCCGAAGCGATCGCTTATATCGTTCAATCCCAATATATTTATGCCAATGCCGGTCCGGGAAAGCGGCTTTCGAGCAAAGATGCCAATAAAGATTCGGTCTTTAAGTATGCGTGGGCGATCGCGGCTGCAATTCAAGAAGGAAAACCGATTGATAAGCTCGATAAAAGTAATCTGCTCTCGTCCATCTCGTCGCATCCTTATTACGCGAGAAATGCCACCGCGGATGCCGGATTCGACGGTATTTGATTAGAATTTGCGGGCTTTAAGACGAACTGCCGGACGATGTTATTTGTGGGAAAGATAAAAATGCCACAAAAGCCGTGCGGCAGCCGCGCGAAAAGGCTTCCACCGTTCGGCGATGATTTGAAATTCATCAGCTTTCGGCGCGTGTTCCAGTTTTTTTAATCGTTTCCACGCAATATGCAGTGCCAGATCGCCTTTCGGCATCACATCTGCACGGAGCATTGCCATCAACAGATAAATATCCGAAGTCCAATCCCCGATGCCCTTGATCTTTTTGAGCTCGTGTTTTGCTTTCGTATCCGTGAGATTTTCCAGTTCGTTCAAATTCAAACTGCCGTCCAAAACCGCCCGCGCAAGTTCCCGCGCATAGACGGTTTTCTGACGCGAAAAATAACACGCTTTCAGTTCTTCGTCCGACAAACTTAAAACACTTTCGGGCGTTATCTCACCAAGCTTTTCCCTGAGTTTATTAAACGCTGACGCGGCCGACGCGAGCGAAACCTGTTGTTCCAAAATGATATGAATAAGCGTCGCAAGTCCGGCTTCACGCGCCCAGAGCGGCGGCGTTCCAAAGGCACGAAAGATAAAAGCCAGATCGGCATCCGTTTTCGCCAATTCTTCGCAAGCCGTTGCAAGATCTCCTTCGCTGAGAATTTGAATGGTCATCGTCGGATTAGTTTATTTGATGATCTCAATAGTTTTAGATTTGGTTCGCAGACACACGTCACAAAGTGAGCCACCGCCGATTTCAACAGTCGCTTCGATAGTTCCGGTCATTTCTTTAGTTGTTTTAACGGTTATCTCAGGCGTTCCCTGACCTTCAACGATTTCTCCTTGTGAAACTGTCCAGTTGTAAGCAAGATCGAAAGCTGTGCCGCCCGAAACATTAGCCGTAAAGGTGATGGTTTCGCCCGCTCTGGCATTTTCGCTTCCTATCACGGAAAAAATTGTCGGACAGAAACAAGGCATATCACAAACCGGACATTTTCCGACTGTAACGTTTTCAGATTTGGTTTCATAGCTGAATCCACGACCGTAATCTATGGCAACAGTAATTGTGTAAGTTCCGGGGCGAACACGGTTTAAATCCCAAAACACTTTTTCGCCTTGTCCGATAATCCGACCGCCTGAAACTGTGTATTGATAAATCAGCGGAACTTTTTTCGGATTGCGGACGGTTGTTTTAACCTGAATCAAAAAGTTTTCGTCTTTGCCGCAGTTATCGAAATAAGGGCAAATATAAGTGAGCTCATTTCTGTCCAATTCAAGCTTTTCTATTTCAGCTAAAGGCTTCGGCGTGGCAATCGGATTGATCGGTGCGGATTGATTTTTACGTGCTGTGGCGTTTGAACCAAAACCGAATGAGACGATGAAAGGCAGCAAGAGCAAAAAAAGCGCAAGATATTTCGTCATAAACTTTCTCCTTTATTTGATGATCTCGACAGTCGCCGATTCAGTTCTTTGACACCCAAAACACAATTCGTCGCCGCCGATTTCAACCGTTGCTTTTAATTGACTTCCGATCATCGCGGAATTGGTTTTGACATTGATTGTCGGTGTTCCCTGACCGTCTAATATCTCGCCGCTTGAAACTGTCCAGTTGTAAGTCATATCGGAAGCGTTGCCGCCCGATACGTATGCCCCGAAACTAATTGTAAAGCCTGCTTCAATGGTTTCGTTAGAAGTCGAAATTGAAATGATCGGACAAGAAAGACAATCGCCTCCGCACATGCATTTTACGATTTCAATTGTTTCGGTGCTTTCCGTTATTTCTTTGCCATCGGCAATATTAACCGTTATCGTATAAGTTCCCGGTCTGGCATCTGCCAAATCCCATTGGACGTTTTTGCCTTTGCCGATGATCTTTCCGCCCGAAACCTTATATTTTAAGATAGGTTCGCGCTTTTTGCGAGCACCGGCGTTTACCTGAACATTGATGATCGTATTGTCAGGGCAAATTTTTGTAGGCAAAGAATACTCCGGCGGACAGGGTATGATAATGCGCTTTCTTTCAAGAGTAAGGATCGGCGCGGTAGTGATTGGCGTTGGTGTCGCAAATGGATTTATGAACGAGGATCGATTTTTGCTGACTTCGGCGTTTGAACTCAATCCGAGCGAAACGGCAAGGGAAACGAAAAGAAACAAGAAAGCAAAATATTTCGGCATATCTTTTTCTCCGAAAAGGTTTTGAGTTAAGCAGTTGGACAAAAGTCAGGAAGTTTTTTGTTTTCGTTCAGAGTACAAACTTTAGTTTGATAACCGCCGCGCTTTGCTGGCGGTCACACGCTGAAGGCGTGTGCTCTGAACGAAAACAAAACGCCTTAAAATATCCAGTTTGCTGCTTATCACATTTTACAAATCTTCCTTTAGAGCAGTTCGCGCAGTCTTTCGACGAATCGTTCGGTTTTCCATTTGCTCCAAAGATCGAGCGCGCCGCGATAATTCTTGGTGCGGTCTTTGACAAATTCCGACAACAGCCAGAGATCGGCGGGCGATTCGCCGTCGGTTTTGCGCAAACGTTTGCCGACATTTTCGATCCACACGTCGGCATCGTGAAGTTCGCCCAGAAATGTTTGCATTTCGGCGACCTCGCGGGCAAACGGGGCGATCTGCTCTTGCCAACAAACGACGAAAAGTTCGATCGCGTAGCGCAGACGTTTGGCGGAAATGCGTAAGCGGTGCAGCCGATTGATGCCAAACGGCGCGTAGAGAACCGAACTCAGATCACAAAATTCATCCACCCGTGCGAGGATCACGGTGCGCCCCGTTGCGTTGACCGTCACGGTTTCAGCCGCCGCTTTTTTCTCAAGAGCTTTGTCAATCGCCGCCGCAAACCGTGTTTCTAATTTGTTGAAGTGTTCGTCGGTCAGGGTCTGCGTTAAAACGGTCTGAGCCTTTTCGCGGAGGGTGCGCCGTTCTTCGATCAGTTTGCCGATGCCTTCCTTAATAACTGCATCGTCGGCTTTGGTTTGCAGTTTTTCGAGTGCAGCGATCGCGACGTCCTGATCGCGTGCCGTGCCGAGCGCGTCGGCAATGTCTTTCAGTTCTTTTTGCGGCTGCCGGAATGAATTCTTTCCCGTGAGCGGCGCAAAATCCCGGATCGCGCTGCGCAGGCGCCGCGTCGCGACCCTCATATCGTGAACGGCTTCGATGTCGTCGGAGATAAGAGCCGCCGCGCGAAAATTCAGAATCTCCGCAAAACGCATTCGCAAAACCTCGGCCGACCATCGCATCGCATCGGCGGCAGAACAATCAATCGCTGTGCTGTTATCTGCTTTTGCCATATTTTGATTTTAGCAAAATACGGTGCGCAATGTATTATTTCGAGATTAGAGACTCGCTAACGAAATACTCGATGCGACAAATTCTATTTGGAACAGTTTTTTTTCAGTTCTGGAAGACCTATGCCTCTAAATGAAACTCGATGCTGCGGTCCTGGAAGAATTACTCCTTTTGTGGTGACTTCCCATTCATAGTTAAAATAAATAAAAATCTGCAAATCTGCTTTCATATAATCGAGAGGCACAGAAAAAAGAATCGAATCATCGGCGGCAATCCAATTGCCGTAAACCGAGTCTGGATAAGATATTTTAGGAAGTTTGACCTTTTTCGAAGGCAAAGCGAATTTCTCGACAGAATAGTTCAACGAAACCTCTTTATCATTCGGCATTGCGTAAAATCCCGTGCCGTTACCTAGTTTAACGACTTTTGCGGTTTTGTAATATAGCCGGTCGGATTCGACGGCGAGTGTCCAAATTGTATTGTTGAACATTCTCAAAAACACCGTTTTGGAATCCTCACAAACATACTCCACATAAACGGTCGGATTGCCGGCTTTGGATTGTCCGGGAACATCTCCTCCATTTTCTCTGGTTTGAGAAAAAACAGAAAAAGCCGGCAGCAACAACATCATCAGAATCAAGTTTGATTTTCTCACTATGGCATTCTACTATATTTCAAATCAATAGCCTCGAAAACGATCTCAGGCGCGGTAAGAATAGGTTCGGCGTAGGTTAAATTCAAAGATCTTAGCAGGCAGAATGTTGGTGACTAGCTCGCGCCCCTTGACGACAAACGAGTTTTCCCATTGCGCGATCTGTCCCATCAGGCGCGAGCGGTGCTGAATATGTTTGGTGCGCGTCGTGCGGCGTTTTTGATAGAGCCGGAGCGCGGCTTCGATCGAGCTTTCCGAGTTCAGACTTTTGGCGAGCACGAGCGCGTCTTCGATCGCCATTCCGCCGCCTTGTCCGAGATTCGGTGTCGTGGCGTGCGCCGAATCGCCGAGCAACGCGACACGTCCTTTGACCCATTTCCGCATCGAAGGATGATCGCAACCGCCGTTTTTCATTATCAGATCATCAGGTGTCGAAGCGATCAATTCACCGACCGGCGCGTGCCAACCTGCAAACATTTCGAGCAATTCCGCCCTTCGTCCTTTTTCCGAATCTTTGTGATCCGCCGGAACATTGACCGCCGCATACCACGTAAATCGGTCGCCGCCCGTGTTCAAAATGCCGAAACGCTTGCCTTTGCCCCACGTTTCGGTGCTCGTCGCGGGCGGCATTTCATTGCCGTTATAACGTCCGATTCCGCGCCAGATCGTATAGCCGCGGTAAACCGGTTCGCTGAGACCGAAAAGCGCGTCACGAACCCGCGAACGCAAACCGTCGGCGCCGACCAAAATATCGTGTTCGGCCGAACTGCCATTTGTAAAAAGAACACGGACTTTGTTTGCCGTTTGCTCAAGCCGCGCGAATTCGTGATCGAGTTTGATCTGTGCGGACGGACACGCGGAAACCAGAATTGATAATAGATTGGCGCGCGGCATACAAACCGAAGGAACTTCGAAATCACCGGTTTCAATGTTCATTAAAACCTGACCGTTGCTTTTGCGGACAAGAAAATAATCGGTCGCGCCGCTGTCGGCAACTACTTTTTCAAGCAACCCGAGTTCCTTTAAAACCCGCGTCGCATTTGCCCAAAGCACCATCCCGGCGCCGAGTTCGCGCAATTTGGCGGCCTTTTCATAGACAGTTGCGTCAATCCCGAAATGACGCAAGGCAACCGCCGCCGTAATTCCGCCGATTCCGCCGCCGATGATGCCGACCGAGAGTTTTGCCATAATCAAACGAATCCCTGCAAAATATGAAGCTTAAACTATCAGGATATAACTTTAAGGGGTCTGTTTCATAATAGACAAATTAATAAAAGTTTCAATCTGATAGGCGATGGAGCCGCAGAAATAGTTGTCCGCCGGGGGAATTGGACCGCCCGGACCGTTATTCTAAGTGGTCGGACAAAATTACCTAAAACTAAAACGTTCGTTTAGCGGCGGTCTGTGACCGCCGGATGTTAATCAGTCTCGACACACGGTGGTCACAGACCGCGTCTAAACAATTCCTATTCAAGAGTTACTTCTTTGCACAGTCCGCGTTTAATCCGCAAAAATACATTCTTTGCGCACTCCGGCGCACTTTAGCAGGTTTCGCGGCATCCAACCGGCAGACCCATTAACGGCAGCCGGAAGAAAATTAAATGAAAACACTAGCAATCTTTTTGATCACTACCGCAGGTTTTTTGACAAACGCATCGGCGCAATCGGGCCGAAGGGTTCAAACCGCACCGACGACTCCCGTCACGCTGCCGCAGGTTCAGGAAACTGAGCAGAGCACGAAAAACTCCAAACAGGAAGAATCGGCTGGTTATTCGGAATCCGCGCCGAACTCGCCGCGCTCGCTTTCGACGCAGAAAAAGAGCGATAAAAAAGCGAAGAATGACGCCAAAACCAAAGAGCAAACCAAAGAGCAAACGACCGATTCGACCGAAACTCCCGATGAAACCGGCGATAACGAGGTCATCAAAGTCGAAACCAATCTGGTGACGATTCCGGTCTCGGTCAGCGACCGCAACGGCTTTTATGTGGCAAATCTGCAGCAACAGAATTTTAAGATCTTTGAAAACGGCATCGAGCAGGAGATCACTTATTTCGGCATCTCGGACAAACCGTTTTCAGTTGTTTTATTGATTGATGTCAGTCCTTCGACGACTTATAAGATCGAAGAGATACAGGCGGCCGCGGTCGCGTTCGTTGGACAATTGCAACCGCTCGATAAGGTGATGGTGATCGAATTTGATTCGTCCGTCAAGGTTTTAACGGAAATGACGAGCGACCGCGAAAAGATCTATAAAGCGATCAGACGCGCCGGTTTCGGCGGCGGTACTTCGCTTTACGAAGCGGTTCATAGTTCTTTGAGTAAGCAGCTTGAGAAGATCGAAGGACGCAAGGCAATTGTCTTGTTCACTGACGGCGTTGACACGGCTTCGATCCGAGCGAGTTTTGAAAGCACGGTACGCGAAGCGGAAGAATCAGAAGCGGTCATTTTCCCGATCTACTACAATACTTTTCTGAGCAATATGGGAATCGGCGGCGGCGGCGGTGTGATGAGTACGCCGCCGATCCTCGGTCTGCCGCAAACCGGCGGACAGTCGAACGGTTCATCGAGCGC
>JANLTD010000398.1:0-2238 GCA_031362765.1 Acidobacteriota bacterium
AAAAGGAGACAAGTCATGCTGAAGCTCCGGTATTTTACATATTGTTTAATCGTTGTTTTCATTGTTTCCATGCCGGCACAAGCACAGTTCGGGTTCTCTTACGAAAAGAACACATTCATTAACTACTTCAACTGTCTTGGCATATACGCTGGAACATCTCTGTCCCGTGGTGAAAAGGTTTGGCTTTTTTCGAGCGGACAAATCCCTACGGTCGTCAAAATCGTCCATGTCATCGGAGCTAAGGAGGCAGAGAAGAGATTCAAAGTTCTCGGTTTCGATAAGGTCTATAGCGACAAGCTCCTATCGGCGGAGCTTGGATGTGTCCATTCGTTTAGGGGTGACATGCCTGAATCGCTGGCTCGAATGTCACCCGAACCCAAAAATTCTTTTTCCCTGGGGCTTGCCATACGCGGACTTCCGGCAAGTGCATGGATTTCGAGAGGAAAGGGTGATTCCGTCTCAATGAATATTAAAAATAATCCGTATCTGGGATTAGTACGACCATTTGTTACAGATGCTTGTTATGCTCCTGATTCGCTGATTCGCGTGAAGAAGTTTCCGATACGGAAGGGGCGCGCAATCATCCAGTTGGACATTGGGAAGGTAAAAAAATTAGGACCTGAAAAGAGAAAGCAGAAGATTGAAGAAGAAATGCAGCAGCAAGAACGCATATACAAGAAGTGGGCATGGCCGAAATACAAGCAGAGCATACTGAAAGAGTTAGAGAAAAAGGATTATGTTGAGTCGGTTGAGATTTGCGGGTTTTTCCTCGATGGAAAGCGGGTGCTTAAAGAAATGAAAATTTCACGTAGTACCGGCGTCGAAGAGCGGGTCGATACCGCGCCGGATCTGAACACTGACAACTGGGAGGACACCACCGACAACGCCATTGGCTTTATTAGCCTGAACGAAGGAAAAGATTGGGATGTTCTGCTTGTCGATGGTGGGTGGGAAGGAATCAATTATTCGATTCAGCAACTTAATGGCTCAGTGGTACACTACGAGCGCTATTTATACACTTACCATTGAAATGACACACATTTAACAAGCCAAAAACAGCCGTATCTAAGTCTCGCCCGAGCGTTAGATTCCGGGCGTTCGCCGTTTCCGGAACGTGAAGTCTCGGAATTAACTTTGAAGCTTAAACGTCTCGAAAGCGCCACGTTTTAAGATTGACACCCATTATATAAATCGCCTCAAAAACGCCGATTTGTGAGACAATCAAAAAATTAAAATTTGTCTCGAAAACGACCGGTTTTGAAACAGCTTTTACTTCAATAATTAGGCATTGTTTTATGAATGAATCGCGGACTCGTTTGATCATTATAATTTTGATCTTGGCTGCTGGCATTTCAATTCTCGCCGCTTTGTTACACTTTCAGAAGTCGGCTCCGGTCACGATTATTTTGCCGAATTTCAGTTGGGAACGTTCATTCTTCAAAGTTATCGATCAAGCTGCGGAAACGGCACAATTGACTCCGCTAAGAAATACGCACTGATTCCCGGCAAGGAGCTCGGGGAAGAATATGAAACCATCACGCTCGAGTCTTTTGATCAAGGCGCATCTCAAGCTGAGAACGAGATAAAAACTCTTGAAAATAATATCAGAAATTTGCAAACGGAGATTGAAGCAAACCGGGTTGAAATCGTAAAGCGAGAGGCAATGAAGACGCACTTCGATTATTTTCGCGACTATTTGATGAATTTCGACATACCGAAAGAGGAGAAAAAGTAAATGCCCAAGAAACAGAACGTCAAAGAAACCGCCGAATTGTCGATCGAAGAGACGGGTGTCATTCTCAAACCCGTCAAAGTCGTTGTCACCCGTAAACACTGTCTGCTACCGCATTCAATTGAACTTCGCAAAAATAGGAACGGCATTGTTATTGGTGCGCGAACCGAAGACTGGCGGCATGTTCAGACCATTGGCGCGACGACCATCGAAGAGATTTTTCGCGAGACCGGACACGAGATTCCTGCCGCTCCGGAAGCAGAGTTTGAGATCAATATCTCACCATTTACTGGGGAGATCGTGGCCATCAGGCCCAAAACGAAAGAAATTCCCGCGGAAGCATCGGAACGAGAAAATGTGATGTGAATAACGACTTGCCGCCAACGCTCGAAGAGTGATTGAGTTTAGGGCACTTCCAAAAATACAACTTCTGAACTCCTATTTTTGGTTTTGTTGATATTTTTATTCGTCAAGTTTTAGTTGTCTCATTTCTTTGCTCATTTTCG
>JANLTD010000418.1:0-2632 GCA_031362765.1 Acidobacteriota bacterium
CAGTCGGGTAGCAGAGTGACATTGCTGACACTCCGCCCCCTAAGAACCGGACTTGCGACTTTCACCGCATCCGGCTCAAGCCTCATTTAACGCTCCGTTTGGAACGCGGTTTCACCACTTTCAGCCCTTTTGAGTGAACTTGTCTGTGACAATTCGGGTGTAACAAAACTCGGTTGTTGTTTCCGTCTGCGCCGCCGTGAACACGATAGATAAGGTGATGGCTGTGCCAACCCGTTATCTTCGTTATCTTTTCGTCGCACACGGGACAGATTCCGTTTTGTTCCCGCCACAACGACAGCAATCTTTTGTAGCCTTGCAGGTTGGCTTCCATCTGAACATCTATCCGACGTTCAAAGTAAGTTTCCCATTCCGTAGCATAAGGATTTGCTGCTCCGCGAACTTTGACGTGCCTTTTTATCGGAACGCTTCGAGCTTTGAACAAATGTAAGTTTTTAGACTTGCCTTCTTTGTCCGCAACTTGTCCGAAGAATACCCAACGGTCGCCGCCTCTGGTGGTAAAGTATTTATCCTTTATCCAAAAGCTGTTTTTGTTCGGGTGTCGTCGTTTTGACCATTGCCACAATGCTTTGAAGATAACATTATCCATCTTTTCAAAAGTTTCCGTGCTGGAAGAATGACGATGATAATTTGCCCAACCTCTAATTACAGGATTGAGCAAACCAACCAAATTTCCGGCAGTTTCGCTTTTGTTGGAGCGAACAATTGTCCGCACTTTTTCGATGAATGAACGGATGTTTTTCTTGGATGGTTTGATTACGAACTTACCGTTGTATTTACGGACGTTCTGTCCAAGAAAATCGAAGCCGTCAACGATGTTTGTGACTTTGGTTTTCTCGTCAGAGAGTTCCAAGCCGCGCTCTTTGAGAAATTTCTCAATTTGCGGTTTGACTTCCGTTTCGAGCAGTTCTTTCGTCCTGCCCGTGATGATGAAGTCATCGGCATAGCGCACAAAGTTGATTTGTTGAGCTTGTGCCTTGGTTGTTGATTTCAACGGGTAGCGCATTCTCAATTCGGTTTCGAGTTTATCCAAAACAAGATTTGCCAACACGGGCGAAATAATCCCGCCTTGCGGCGTGCCTTCTTCCGTCCGGTTGAAAACAAATTTGTCAAGGTATCCGGCTTTCAGCCATTGACGGAGTATTGGTTTGTCCATTGGAACATTCTGCAATAACCATTCGTGACTAATGTTATCAAAACAGCCAAAGATGTCGCCTTCAAGTATCCATTCGGCTCTGTCTTTTCGCGCCAACGCGATGTAACATTGCTCAATGGCATCGGCGGTTGACCGTCTTTTACGGAAACCGTAAGAGTTTGGGTCTGCCGTTGTTTCCGCAATTGGGTCAAGAGCAAGCAAGTATAAGGCTTGCATTGCTCTGTCCTTCATTGTCGGAATACCCAAAGGGCGCATCTTGCCGTTTGACTTCGGAATGAACACGCGCTTTAAGGGCAAAGGTTTGTAACCTCTGCTTTTCAAACTGTGAACAGCCTTTATCTTCTTTTCCGGCGTTTCCCAAGTTACCTTGTCAACGCCCGCAGTTCTCTTTCCAGAGTTTTCTGTCACTTGTTTGACGGCAAAAAGTTTGCCGCTCAACGAGTGGGTCAAAAGATGTTGTAAGGCTCTGACCTTGTTCCATCTTTTTGCCTGTGTTGCCTTGACAATACGCGCTTGTAGCCGACGCACGTTTTGATTAACACTCCGCCATTTGACGCTCTGCCAATCCGTCACGCGGGAGACCGCACCAACTTGATTCATTTCTGATTCGGTTGTCATTTGCCTGTTCTCCTAAAATCGGTTCGACAAGTTATCTTGTCAGTTAAGACCATCGGGAAGTCTGCCCGTTTTCACGTCGGTTAATGTTTCAAACCATATCCGCTTCATTACAAAGCGGCATTCGCTTTTTCCCGTTTCCTATTCCCGCCATCTTTTCGGCTCACCTTACGGTTTGCTTTCCTTTTCACAAAGGAAGATGACGGGGTTATCACGTTCCGCATAAATACCCGAACGGGGTAGGTCTTGCCTTTTCGCCGGTGGTGCAACATCTACGTTGAAGAAAATTGTAACCTTCAATCTTGACCACTTACCTTTTGGTTCAAGCCTGTCAGCATCTTTGGCTTGTTTCCATTGACGACGTTTATCAGCAATTCACATATGTTGACCATACCGTTCAACCCTAGCTCCGTGCCTTCTTGATGCTGAAAGCAACGGCTACATTGTTCCACAGGCTTCAAACCTTACTGTTACCAATAACGCTTGCTGTGGTAGGATACCGTTAGTAGAATAACGGGTGATGTCATAACTTTGGAAAGTTATACATCACAGTTATTTATGCGACCTCGTGTCGCACACAATTCAATGGACGTGAGGGCGAAACAGCGACTTTGTTATCGCGTTGTCTTTTTAACTCGGAGTTGCGCGTAATCGGTTTCGCCCCACGTCATCTCAGCCGTTCGACAGCTTCGCTTGAACTAGAAAAATAAACGGAAAACCGTTATATTCTGATTATGCGGTATGATTGGAATAAACAAAAAGCTGCGGGCAATCTTGCAAAGCACAAAGTTTCGTTTGTAGAAGCCGCAACAGTTTTCGGCGACCCGCTTTCAGATACTTTTA
>JANLTD010000446.1:0-3414 GCA_031362765.1 Acidobacteriota bacterium
TCAATGGGTTTGTCTGGAAGGCGACCAACTTATTGCACACGGAAGCGATGCTTTAGAGGTTCATCAAAAAGCCAAACAACTCGGAATTACCACGCCTTTTGTTCATCATATTGTGCCGGAAGTTGATATGGGAGGCTGGTAATGGAAACGGTTTCGTTTGACGAAGTTTATTTCTACAACACCTTAAAGGTTGGCATTACCGTTTCGGTTATTTTATTTTCGGGCGAGGATTCGGTTGATTTTGAAGCGAAAATTGATACGGGTTCAAGTTTTTGTGTTTTTGAAAGAAAACAGGCGGAAAGATTAAATCTTGATGTCGAAAGCGGCGAACTTTTACGCATCAGCACAGCGACAAACGGTTTTGACGCTTACGGACACGAACTTTCTTTGATGGTGATGGGCATCGAAACTTACGCAAGAGTTTATTTCGCCAAAGAAGAATGGTTCACGCGCAATGTTCTCGGCAGACAAGGCTGGCTTGATCGCGTCAAACTCGGGCTGATTGATTACGAAGGCAAACTGCTTTTGAGTGCTTACGGGAATTAAAAATTTTATTATGAGCAAGAAATTCGCTTCAGTTATTTTCGCAGTCCTGACGTTTTTTGTGTGCTGCAATAATTATAAGGAAGCAAATAAACGGGCCGTTGAAAGAATAAATAATCAATTTAGACAGGAGAACTATGATGAAATGTATCAACAATCTTCAGATATTTTGAAAAGATCAATTTCAAAGGAAGAATTCATTTCAGTAGTCAAAGAAATAAAGGGAAAAATGAATGGTATTGATGAAAATTTAATCTGGCAAGAAGATAAAAATGCACATTTTGACGAAGGACTTTTCCGCGATGACAATTTTTCATATCGGGTT
Source organism: Acidobacteriota bacterium (assembly GCA_031362765.1). Lineage (GTDB taxonomy): Bacteria > Acidobacteriota > Blastocatellia > Pyrinomonadales > Pyrinomonadaceae > JAFDVJ01. Next base: position 869 of record JANLTD010000446.1, read on the forward strand.
ATGTCGAAAAATGGGAAAGAATTACAGATTCAAATAGATTGGAATTCGCCTTTTCGATTATGCAGTTTGTAAGTTTTCCAAAATATAAATGAGAGTTCAGGAACTGGTATTAGATATTGTGATTAAATTATTCACAAATTATTATGGCATTACAGCTTAGACGAAAAACACACGAATCAATTATTTACATTGATAAAGACAGCGCGCCGCGGATTATGCCGTTCGGCGAGGATTTTATTATTAACGATCTGCCGGTCGGGACGCGCGTGATCTATCCGAATCCGCCGATCAAGGGTTTGCCGAATCGGGAAGCGGCAATTCGGTATGCGATCAATCATCCGATTGACGCAAAACCGCTTTACGCGCAGCTCGAACCGGGAATGCGCGTGACGATCGCGATGGACGATATTTCATTGCCGTTGCCTCCGATGCAAACGCCCGATCTGCGTCAGACGATGCTTGAAGTCGTGCTCGAACTGTGCGGGGCTTGCGGAGTGGACGACATTCATCTGATCATCGCCAATTCCTTGCATCGCAAAATGACGGCGTGGGAAATGGAGCGAATGGTCGGAAGCACGATCTTTAACGAATTTTATCCAGACCGTTATTACAATCACGATGCCGAAGACGACGAAAATCTGATAACAATCGGACAAACACGCCACGACGAACCTTTAAGAGTCAACAAACGCGCCATTGAGAGCGATATTTTGATTTACTTGAATCTGAATCTCGTGCCGATGGACGGCGGACACAAGAGCGTCGCGGTCGGGCTTTGCGATTACGAATCTCTGCGCCAGCATCACGATCCGCAGACGATCCGCGATTCGGATTCGTATATGGATCCGCCGAAATCCGCGCTCAATCACAAGGTCATAAAATTAGGCAAATTGGTTGACGAGCATTGCAACGTCTTTCACATCGAAACGGCGATCAATAACAAAATGTTTCCGGAAGGCTACGACATTTTGACGCGCAACGAAGACGAATTTTCGTTTGCCGACCGGATGAAATGGGAAGTTATGAAGCGCACCTTTTCAAAATTACCGCGAATGGCGCGCCGCAAACTGCTCCACGCGATTCCGGCGCAGTATGAATTGATCGGCTGTTTTGCCGGCGAAACGGAAAAGGTTCACGAAAAGATTCTCGAACTCAATTATCGCCAATACGAAATTCCGGTCAAAGGTCAGTGCGACATTCTGATCTCAGGCATTCCCGACATTTCGCCGTACAATGTCTATTCCGCGCTCAACCCGATTCTCGTGCAGGTCATGGCTCTCGGCTATCATTTCAATATGTACCGCAACAAGCCTTTGCTTAGAAAAGGCGGCGTGATGATCATCACGCATCCGTGTTTTGATGAATTCGACCCGAAATTTCACCCCTCATATATCGAATTTTTCCATCGTCTGCTACCCGAATCGCGCGACGCTTTTTACTTGCGCGAAAAATACGAACGCGAATTCGCCGAAAATCCGGCGTATATTGAAATGTACCGGCGCGGCAACGCCTATCACGGCGCACACGCATTTTTTATGTGGTATTGGGGCGAAAACGGCCGCCAGCACGTCGGCAAAGTGATCGTCGCGGGCGCGGAAAACGCCCACGTCCCCGAAATGCTCGGCTGGGAACGCGCTGATAATTTAACGGAAGCGATCGCGATGGCAAAAAGCTACATGGGCAGAACCGCCGAGATCACGATGCTTCATCAGCCGATCATCGGGCTTTGTAATGTGTCGGATTGATGCGGTCACAAATTGTGAGGGGTTAAAAATTATGGCAAATAAAGAAAATCAAGAAACGAGTTGGCCGTTATTGAAGAAATCGAAGAAAAGATTTATAGCGTTCGCGGGCAAAGAGTGATGCTTGACTCTGATTTGGCGGAAGTTTATGGAGTTGCAACGAAAGTTTTGAATCAAGCTGTAAAACGGAATCTACACCGTTTCCCGGAAGATTTTATGTTTCAACTTTCCGAAGCCGAATTTGCTCAATTTCGCAACTGGTCACAAATTGTGACCAGTTCAAAGAAACATCGTGGAGCAAGTTATCGCCCTTACGCTTTTACCGAACACGGCGCGGTGATGTTGGCGAGCGTTTTGAACAGTCCGATGGCGATTGAAGCAAGCATCAAAGTTGTCAGAGCATTTGTCAAAATGCGTTCAATCTTGGCATTGCATCAGGATTTGGCGGAACGAATTGAAGAATTGGAAAAAGTTACCGACAAACACGACAAAAATTTCACTGTAGTTTCTCAACTGTTAAGCGAAATCTTTCGCGACCCGAAGTTTTTGAAACGCAAAATCGGGTTTGTCGAAGAAAAGAACGGAAAAGTGAAAAAATGAACCAAGAACTGCAATTAGGAAAATATGAGTTTATTCCGTACGAGTTTGACGATGAATACGAAAAGTTGTTGAAAGAGTTGGAAGTGCTGTCTTTGAATGACCAAGAACGCGGAAAAAGGCGCAAAGAAACTCTAAGATGAAATTATCACCAACCGAAATCGAATTTAGCCATCGAAGATGGCAGCATATTTGTAGCCCACGGTG
>JANLTD010000468.1:0-8809 GCA_031362765.1 Acidobacteriota bacterium
GGCACGCTGATTGACACGCGGTCAAAACTTCGCCGTCCTTGATCGCACGGCCGTCTTTTTCGGCTTCAATCCTCGCCGAAGAGATGCGCTGCGTGCAGTAGTTGCATTTTTCCATGACACCGCGTGAACGAATCGAAACCTCGGGGTTACGCATCAATTTGTATTGCGCCGTATCCCAATCCTGATAAAGCAGAAAGTTAAACCGCCGGACTTTATACGGACAGTTGTTTGAGCAATAGCGCGTACCGATACAACGGTTGTAAACCATATCGTTCAAACCTTCGGCGCTGTGAACCGTCGCGTGAACCGGGCAAACGACTTCGCACGGCGCCTGTTCGCATTGTTGGCACAAAAGCGGCTGGAAATGCGGTCCGTCGGGTTTATCCGGCGTGCCCGTATAGTATGTGTCAATTCTAAGCCAGTGCATTTCGCGGCTTCGTTCGATCTGTTCCTTGCCGACGACCGGAATGTTGTTTTCCGATTGACACGCAATCACACAGGCATTACAGCCGACGCAATTGTTAAGATCAATTGACATTCCCCATTTATTATTCGCGTTATAAAGCGGCTGAAAATCTTCCGGGCGATACATCGTTTTGTCATATTCGTCATGCTGATGATCGCGTTCCTTGAATTTCTCCAATTCATCAATATTCCGGACGCGCAAAATATCGCGTCCTTCCATATTAAAATGGATCTGCGTCGAAGCAACCGTCGCGGTTTCGCCCGTTTTGGTCAATTCGCCGGTACCGAAATGAAGCGCATCGGATTTGCGGACTTCATATGCGTTATAACCGAGATCATTGCCGACGCGTCCCGCTTTCGTTCGACCGTAGCCGAGGAAAAGCGTGACGACATCATCGGGCTGCCCGGGCGTGATCCAAACCGGTACGCCTTTTGAAATTTCGCCGCCCTGATATTTAACTTTGACGACATCGGAAAATTGATTTCCGCCGCGCGTGTTGATAAAGCTCGTGCCCTGCGAACCGCCCGTGTATTCTTCCGCATCGTTGCCGAGATTCAAACCGAGTCTTTGCGCCGTTTTCGGACTCACTAAAGCAACATTTTCCCACGTCACCTTGTTCAAAGGATTCGGTAATTCCTGCAGCCAGCCGTTATTTGTAAAACGTCCGTCGTAAACGCACGGGTCGGGCAGGATCGAGATTTCCAAACTTCCGCTGTTGGCCGGTGCGGGCGACGGCTGACTCAAAAATGCGCCGCTGAATGTGACGGCTTTCGGTTTGGCTTCGGTGTTCGGAACAAAACCGTCGTGAACGATCTTTCGCCAATTGTCCTCAAAGTTTTTTGCTATCGCCGCCGGGGCAGTTGTTGGGGCGACCGCCGGAGTCGGCTGAACGGCGGCCGGAGTTGCCGCCGGTTTAACGGCCGCATTCGGCGTGGTTTTTGCCGCCGGTGACGGCTTGGTTTCAACCTTGGCTTCGGTTTTCGGCTCGGTTTCGGCTTTCAGCTCGGTTTTGGTTTCGCCTTCTTTATTTTCCGTCGTTGCCGCAACCGGCTTTGCCGTCAAATTTAGCGTTTGTTTCTGCCAGTATTCACGAACGATGTCGTAATCTTTCTTATCGTAATTTTCCTTAAAGAAAAGCTGGACGACTTCGTGTGCGCTGTGACTGTCATAAATCGGATTGATAAGCGGCTGAACGATCGAAGCCGTGCCGTCAAAAGCGCGCGTATCGCTCCACATTTCGAGATAATGTTTTTCGGAAACGTGCCATTGGCAAAGTTCGCCGGTTTCATCCACGTACGATCCGAGATGAACACGAAGCGGGATTTTATCCATTCGCTCATTGCTCAATTTCAAGTCGGAAGGCGTGTTGTAAACCGGGTTTCCGCCCAAAATAACAAGCATTTTGACTGCGCCGCCATCGATTTCCTGAATCAGCGAGCGAAGCTGTTCGACTTGCGGCGTTTCCGCATTCGGCGCCAGCGGTTCGGTATATACAACCGTTTTTCCGACATTTTCGAGCGCATTATTGATCGCATAAACAACCGCGTGAACCAGCGGCGATTGATTGTCGCCCGCAATGACGATAGATTTCCCTTTGTGCGCCGCCAGATCTTTTGCCATCGCAGCGATCCAGGCGGCATTTTCCTTGTAAGTAGAAGTTGCGCCGGCGACGCCCAAAGCCACCGCAACGGCTTTGGCGATCTCGGCCATCTGGCTCGGTTTGACCGCCAAACGGTGGTCGGATTTTGAACCTGCGAGAGTCAATGTTGATTCAATCGCATATAGCCGACTGATTGATTCGTTTTCTTCGCTGAACTTACGTTTGCTTGAAAAATCTTTGATGTATCGGACATTAAAGCCTGAAAAAATATCCGCATCGAGCGTCAGCACGCGTTCGGCCTGATCAAATTTATAAACGGTATGAACAGATGAGCCAAACACCATTTTCGCGCCCGCCGTCGCGCTGTCTTTATTGACCGGTTCGTACTGATACCATTTCGAATTCGGCAGTTCTTTTTTGATCTCCTCAAATTGCGCGATCAGCGTCGGCGAAGTGATCGTTTCGGTCAAAAATCTCACTCCGGCACCGCCGTCGGCGCGATTTTCGTCAACTTTGGCGCGCAGTTCGGTCATAAAAGACTGCCAGGTTTTCGGTTCGGCCCGATAGAGAATTTCCTTTGAGCGATCCGGATCATACATATTCAGGAGCGAGGCTTGTGCCAAAATGTCAGTCGCGCCCAAACTTCCCGGATGTTCCGGATTGCCTTCGATCTTGGTCGGACGGCCTTCGTTCGATTTGGCAAGAAGTCCCGTTGCAACGCCGCCAAGCGTCATCGCGGTTGCGAAATAAAGAGGCTTGCCCGGAATGATGTTTTCCGGTTGGACAACATACGGCACGATTCTTTCGGTCGGCTGAATAACACAGCCCGAAAGTCCCGCGAGAGCTAATGATGCGCCCATCACCTTGATAAAATTACGACGGCTCAGCGAATCGTCCCATTCTTCGGCTTGCGCGGGATATTCGTGTTTGACGAATTCCTCAAACTCCGGCGCATCCGCAAATTCCTCGACGCTGCGCCAATAATCTTTACCGTTTTTTTCGAGAATTTTATCTCGTAATAAGGCAAAGTTTTTCTTGCTGTCTGTGCTTGACATATTTTTTTCTCAATTCAAGTTACTTTATTTAAGTCACTTTCCAATCTTCCTTGAAATCCGCAATCCGCAATCCCAAATCCGAAATCGGCTTAACGATGGCAGGTTGAACAGCTCGTCAGCATTTCCTTGCTGCGAAGTTTTTTGACCTGCTCGGCAACTTCTTTCTGCTGTTCATCCGTGATGTCGTCCGCGTTCCACGAAGTATTAAAAATCTCGGCTTTTGGACGGATATTCGGCGCCGGGTCGCGGTGACAGGCAATACACCATTCCATCTGAAGCGTATTTTCCTGATAAACCGACGGCATATTGGCAACATCGCCGTGACACGAAGCGCAGCCGACGCCTTTGGCGACGTGAATACTGTGATTAAAATAGGCATATTCGGGCAAATCGTGGACTCTTACCCATTCAATCGGCTTGTTGTCGCGGTAACTCGCCCGGACCGGTTCAAGATACGGACTGTCGGCCCAGATCTGACTGTGGCAATTCATACAGGTCTGTGTCGGCGGTATTCCGGCTGACGCGGAAGTTTCCACCGATGTATGGCAATAACGGCAATCAATGCCGTCGTCTCCGACATGGTGTTTATGACTGAACTGCACGGGTTGTTGCCGTTCCAAATAACGATTTGTCAAATAAGAGGAACGTGCGATCTGCGTGTACGCATACCCCACGACACCCGCCAAAACTACTGCTACGACAATGCTTGCCTTTGCAATATTATTTGCTCCGCGATGAAATATCTGTGCCATCTTGTTTTGTCCGAAACTTTAAAAGTTATAGTTCCACCTAATCCCAAATTACGGAATTTGAGATTCGCCTGCCTAAATTGTTTTTTACTTCTATTTAAGAACCGCTACCAGCTACTTTAATAGATTTTTGCAAAATCTCGAAAATTCCGCAAACATCTGATTCAAATTATTGAAAATACGTTTTTCGAGCTATATTGTGCAAGTTTTCACTAAATAAGTTTAGCTGATAAGGCTAATTAACATTCTTGGTTTTCTTCGCAATTATAATAGATATTATTTTGAAAGAAAAAAATTATCCCCGAAGGTACACGAAGACTTCACGAAGGGCAGAAATAAAGTTGCCGATTGTTTTAATCCGAGCCGACAAGCGGCGACAAATAGTTCAAAAAAAAGAAAAAAATCTTCGTGTTTCCTTCGTGAAACGAGCGTGGATAGTTATTTCAAATAATCTCTAATGTGTTTGATAAAAGCGCGACGCCAACGGCCGCCGCTCTTGAGCCAAGTTCACCGATAACGATCTCCGTCGCCTCAAAAGACGGCTTGAACGATAATATTCGCGCCCGGTTGGTGATCGCGTCCAAAACCGTATGCTCGGCGTGCATCACCTCGCCGCCGACAACTATTTTTTCGATATTGAGCAAATTTATGACACCGGCAATCGCTGTCCCGACATATGTGCCGGTTCTTTCGAGCATCAGATGGGCAAAATCGTCGCCTTCGCGCGCTTCGCGGACCACATCGGCAACCGTAATTTCGGCTTCCGGCAGTTTGCCGAGCGAAGAAGTACTGTCCTGATGAAACCGGCTGCGCGTGCGGCGGATAATATTGGTCGCCGACGCGACATCTTCGAGCCGTGTGCCGTCTTCGTCAATTGCCAGATACCCGAATTCGCCCGCAAAACCGTTTATTCCGTGCCAGATCTTGCCGTCGAAAATAAATGCACCGCCGACACCCGCGCCGAGCGTGACATAAAACAGACTGCGGCTTCCGCGCCCCGCGCCGAGCATATATTCACCGAAAGCAGCGGCATTCGCATCATTTTCGATCAGTATTTTTAATTTTGTGACCCTTTCGAGTTCGGCTAGAAGATCAATTTCCTGATGTTCCGGAAAAGATGTCGAAAACGCGATGCGCCGGGTATCGCGGTTGACAAGACCCGGAATAGCGATCCCTAAATGCTCAAAATTGCAGTATTTAACAAGGAGTTCCCGGATAAAAGCGATAAGCTGCGGCGCCGTGTCATCACCGCGAATCATCGGCGCGTCATATGTGTTGATGATATTGCCGCCGCCGTCCAGACAAACCGATTTTAAGGCGGAAGTCGTAACTTCCACGCCGACTGATTTTTCCGTTTGGATAACCGCTTCGCTCATTAAATAAAACGTCCTTGTATTGTCTTGCTCAGGCAAGAAACTAACGAGATTTTAGACAGTTGGCGTGAAAGAGTCAAACCGGGAATTTGTTAAATTTGAATGATGCCAAATAATCTTTCGGACAATCGGCATCTGTCAGCAAAACGGTCAAACCGAGAGCCAACAAACTCCGTTCAATTTCAAAGACCAAAGACCCAATCAATTACGCCTTTTTACTTTTGCCTGACTGTCTATCCCTTGACGCTTTGAAAAAGTCCCTTAAAAAATCTGATCGCCCCGAAAAGGATTGCGCCCCAGGCAACAACGTATCTGCCGCCTCTGGAACTGCCTGAAGCAGCACCGTAACTAACAACCGTAATCACAATTCCAACCAGACAAATAATTCCGCCAATCGCCATACTGCCGATGCCGTCCGAACGGCTGCCGGAATCGGCTGATTGAATAGCATTTTCTTTGTCGAGCTGATCCGCCAATGTCTGAGCTTCCGCCGGATTGACAAGCATATTGCAAAACTTGCAAAAGGTCATTTGGGTATTGATAAACTGGTTACATTTCGCACATCGAAAAACTCTCGGACTTTCATTCATTTTGGTTTCCTCTCCGTATTTTTATAAATTTAGTTTAAGATGACAAAAACGCCTCTGACTTGAGTTTGATGGTTTAATTCATTAAACCTTTGGGCACTCAAGACTTAAGGCTACTCAAATGAATCACCGCAAAGCCACGAGAATAAAAATAACGGCGATCAGCAGCACAATCGCGGCGACGACCAGACCGATCGAACCCATCATCATTTTTGAACGGTCTTCGGGCGGAAACTCACTTTTTGCGAGCTTGCCGCAATTATTGCAATTAAACGCGCCAAATGCGGCATAGATCAAAGCCCCGACAAGGCCGCCGCCAACCTGGGCAGCGGTGCTGCTGCCTCTTTTAACCGAATCTCTGCAACGCGGGCAATTATAAGCCATACATTATTCTCCCGTAAGTATATCTTTTGGTAATTGCGCTGCCCCGGTTCGTGTGTTGAAAACGACAAAATGACAAATCAAGGCTGATTCGTTTTTGTGTCGTTTATGATCTGCAAATCCTAACAGAAACACCTTACGCCATTTTTGTAATTTGAGCAACCTTTTTTTTCGAACTTGCAGGCGCAGAGCACAATGGAGTTACGTTAAGGAGAAAACGTAAAACAGACTGTTAGTCTGTTTCTCCGGCGTTCCTTTATTATCAACAGGTTAGCGGCACCAACTTAAAACAGGCTAACAGCCTGTTTTACAATTAATGCCAAATTTTCGCTTAACTTAACACCATTGGCGCAGAGCAACACTTCCAGACCTGTTAATGGTTTTATCTGGTCTTTTTAACTTTTAATTTGAGAAATGATGAAAGAAAATCAACTAGGTGACACCAAATTTAAGGTCAGGAAGGGATCGCTCTGCGCCCGCGCAACTTACATCGAGAATAATATTTCGGAAAATCTCTGACTTTGCAAGAACCGTTCCGATTAGCCATTTTGAAAATCAATCATCTTTGCCGCGAATTCCCGGTTGCAAATTTTTGTAACGGGCGTAATCAAAAGTAAGGATAAGTTTGTCGCCGCTTTTCAGATTGTAATCGGCGGCTGTCTTTTTCTCATCCATTCTTTTCCCTGTCTTAAAATCTTCAAGATAATAAAATTCACCATATTCTTTGACATCTTCTTTGTCTGTATAAACTTTTCTGACTTCATCGAGCATTTCCGTTAATTTCGGATTTGCGCCAGTTAATTTAATCGTAAATCGCTCTTTTTCAATGTAATCTCCACCACCGCTTATCCCTCTGACAATGATAAATTCCATACTTGGCTCCAAAAATTCTTTGATAAATGGCTGTAACTTGTTTGAATCCAACGTGATTACAGATTGATTTGACTGATTTTGCGGAGCTTGTTTCAAATTGATTTCAGAAAGAGAAACAGGTTTGAATTGTTCTTTTGAAGTTTTCTCCAAGGCGGCAACAACTTGCTTTTCAATTTTGCCTTGCTTTTTATTGGGAAATTGTGCGGTTTCTACTTTGACGGGCGCAATCCAGCTTTTGTCATTGCATTTGCCGATCAAGGCAGCTCGGCTGTCATTGACCAGCCACAATTGTTTATCCTGACACGCAACCATTTTTCTTGTTTCGGAGACTTGCGCCCGTCCTATCATTGGTAAAAGTGCAGTTACGATCAATAAGGAAAAGAAGATATGCAACATTGTTTTTGAAGTGATTTTCATAATTTTTATTTGTCGTGACGGCGCCTCTTAAATTCAAGCAAGTTGATATATTGATGTTTATTTTAACGAAAATCATCGTTTCCGTCGAGGATTTTTTCCCCGCGTTGGCTTTCGCCACCCATTTCATACAATTAAAGAGAAACGGCTGAATCATCCGAGCCGTTTTGTTTTAGTTCAGAGTACAAACTTTAGTTTGCTTTTCGCCGGCGAAGCGCAGCGAAAATACGCGGCTTTGGTGAGAATTCAAATCAAAGAAGCGGTTTTCGCTTTGCTTCGCTCGCGAAAACGGCAAACTGAAGTTTGGACTCTGAACGAAAACATCGCTCTCTAATTTTTAGTTCAGATTTCCGCTGTTTTTGTTTGCGTCAGGCTTGGATGATGGCTTTTCGCTTTGACGGAAAGGCTTTTGGAAAGTTAATCTTTGATAGTCCGCTTATCTGGGTTTCTGTCTTTGTTTATGGAACACCTTTCGCAACTCATCGCCGATTACGGCATTTACGCAGTCTTTGCGCTCTGCACTGTCGAAGGCGATATTACGCTTCTGATGTCGGGCGCGATGGCGCACAGCGAATTTTTTGGGTCATATAGCTTTCTCAAGGTGTTTATTGCCGGCACGCTTGGCGGAATGGTCGGCGACAATTTCGGTTATTGGATCGGGCGGCTCTTTCACGAAAAGGCGAAACATTACCGTTTTTATCAGATGACACAGCCGCGAATCGAGCGTCTGATTGATAAATTCGGCGGTTTTGCGATCATCATTTCCAAATATATCTACGGAATCCGTGTCGGAATGTGTCTGTTTTACGGTGTCGGCAAGATGCCTTTTGCGCGATTTTTGTTGCTCGATGCGATCAGCTGCGGCGCGTGGGTTTTGATCCTTGCGGGTATCGGTTATTTTTTCAGCGGCGCGATCACCGGCATTCTCGGCAATTTCAAACAAGCCGGAATCGCGATTTTCTTTGTCGTTTTGATCGGAATCATCGTTTTCTACGTCGTCGAAAGATACTGGCTGTCGGAAAAGGTCGAAGAGGTGACGCCCGAAACACTGACCAAGATCGAGGAAAAAATTCACGTTATCGAAGACGCCGCCCAGGAAAAATTTCACAACATCGGTGAGCGGTTTCACCGGACAATTCCGCCCAAATCGGAAGAAAAAGAGCCGCCCAAAGAAAAAGAATCGTCGAAAGCGGCAAAAAGTTAATTTCTCCGCTATTCAATTTGCCACAAATTACGGTAAGATACTTCGTTTCTTAGATAAGAAATTCCAATAGACATTATTTGAAATAAAGAAATTATCCACTTTAGGGA
>JANLTD010000500.1:0-7365 GCA_031362765.1 Acidobacteriota bacterium
GTCGGCGCGAAACGAATTCGTCAAATGTTTCGGAACTCGATTATGTCGGCGGCATAAACTATTACATCACGGAACACAATGTGAAGTTTCAGTTCAATTACATCCGCAAGACCTTTAACAACGGAATTCAATCGCCGAGAAACCTGTTTCTGGCTAACTTGCAGACCGCCTGGTAATAATGTAGTCGCCAAACAAAATTACATTAACTATTTTGTTTCGCCGAGAGATGGGCCGGAATTGCTTTTCATTAAGCGACTGTCGCTCACAGACCGCCAGTCAACGATTTATTTTTATTTTTGGTCTATTACTTTTATCAGAACAGGAGGTGATTGATTGGACGCATTTACGTTAATAATTATCTTGATCGTAGTTGCACTGGTTTTTGATTTCCGGAACTGATTTCACGACAGCGCCAATGTTGTTGCGACAATGATTGCATCCAGAGCAATGACCGCTAGAGCGGCGTTGACGATGGCGGCAATTGCTGAATTCGTCGGTCCGTTTATTTTTGGCGTGGCGGTCGCGAAAACAATTGGTTCAGAGGTCGCGGCTCCCGAATCGCTCACGATTCAGGTGGTTTTGGCGGCATTATTGAGTGCCAGTGTTTGGAATATTGTGACGTGGTATAAAGGCATTCCGGCGAGTTCATCACATGCTTTGATCGGCGGAATTGTCGGTGGGGTGATTGTCGGATCAGGTTGGGAAGTTGTCCGAACAGGCGGACTTTGGAAAATCGGACTTGCCCTGTTTACGTCTCCGATCATCGGTTTTATCTTTGGTCTGATCGTGATGTTTTTAACGCGAAAAGCCGTTAGTAACTCAACTCCGCAAATGAATACATTTCTTAAACGTGCGCAAATTCCGACAGTCCTTTTATTGGCTCTCAGCCATGGCGCGAATGATGCCCAGAAAACATTGGGGATCATCACACTCGGGCTGGTTGTCTTAGCTTTCAAAAAGGAGTTTGACGTTCCTTTCTGGGTTATTTTGTTGAGTGCTTCAGCCATTGCGGTTGGAACCTTTGTTGGCGGTCAACGAATAATTCGAACAATTGGCAGTAAGCTTTATCGAATTCGTCCGATTGATAGTTTTACTTCGCAGACAAGTTCGGGGCTAGTGGTTCTTTTAGCATCGCTCCTTGGCGGACCGGTCAGCACGACTCAGGTTGTCAGTATGAGCGTTCTCGGAGTCGGAGCAGAAGAAGCAAAGTCACAAGTTCGTTGGAGCGTTTTGCAGGATATTGCGTTGGCTTGGCTGCTGACCATTCCGCCTTCAGCGCTGCTCGCCGGATTAATTTATCTCGTAATTAGCCGAATAATGTAAAAAAGGAGAAATTAAATGTTTGGAAGAAAACCAAAAGAGGAAAATAAATTTATCGAATTGCTGACGCGGCAGGCAGCAAAAACCGAAGACGGCATCAAGCTCTTGCTGACTTTGATCGAACGGCCTGATGACGATTCGATACAACAGCTTCGCGTCGTCGAACAAGAAGCCGACGAGATCCGTTCTCATTGATGAGCTTCCCAACACGTTCATCACGCCGATCGACCGAGAGGTTCTTTTCAATCTTTCGCTTTATATTGACGATATGATTGATTACGCTTTGACGACTTTGGAAGAGATGGTTCTGTTAAATGTTAATGCGGATCATCATTTGCGCCAAATGATCACATTGGTTGTGCAGGAAGCGGAGGAATTACATCTTGCCACCCAGCGGTTAACCAACAATCAGCGGGTTGCCGGAGATCACGCCCGGCGGACGAAGAAATTGGAAAACGAAGTTGACCATCTTTATCGACTGGCGGTGGCAGAGTTGTTTTCAAATGCTAATGACATTAAGTTATTACCGGCATTGTTTAATCGGCGCGAGGTTTATCGGCACGTTTCAAATATGTCGGATCGGGCAGATACCGCGGCCAACGTCTTCGGTATGGTAGTTATGAAACTTTCGTAGTTTTGTCGCAAGTCCTAATTTAACAAAGGAGAATAGAAATATGAGCAGAAAAAGCCCCAATTCAGTCAGCATTGAGGAAAAATTGGAAAATCAAAATTTGAAAGCAGTGAAACCATTGACGAAAGCAGCGGCAAAGCCGGCTTCGGTAAAAGCACGTGTGAAAAAAGTTTTGCCCGAACCACGAAAAGCGGAGGCGGATAAAACAACTTCGGGAACAGCGACCGTGATTGAAGTTCCGTCGCCAATACAAACTGCGGAGGGGGATCAAACAACTTCCGGAACAGCGACCGTGATTGAAGTTCCGCCGCCAACGCAACCGGAAGAAGCGAAAGTCGGTGATAAGAAAGTGCTGGTCGCAAAAGGTAAGAAAAAGCAGGAATCAAAACCCAAAAAGGAAACTAAGAATGGTAATGATAACGCTGACAACAGAAAACTGGTCACAAAAATTAAGAAAAAACCGATCTCAGAATCTAAGAAAGAAATCAAGGACGATGTTGAAAAGGCGGATTTTACTTCGAACGAAGACCCAAGCCTGATGCTTGGTCAGCGGGCATATTCGACGATCATTACCGATCCGCATTCGATCACCGAAGACGACCTGCTCCGCGTCAACACCCGGTCCGGATTAACTGCCCTTCTGCGTCAAAAGAAAATAGATCTGAACAGAATTAATAATGTCCTCGATTATGAAGAAGAGTTAAAATTGTTACAGATTGAATTGCTCAAACTGCAGCGAAGCATCCAGGAGAAATCTGAGCGCGTCGTGATAATTTTTGAAGGACGCGATGCGGCCGGAAAAGGCGGAACGATCCGGCGGTTTGTCGAACATCTTAATCCGCGTGCGATGCGCGTCGTCGCCCTGCCGGTTCCGACAAAAGAAGAAGTCGGGCAGTGGTATTTTCAGCGTTATATTAAACAATTGCCGAATCCGGGCGAGATGGTTTTCTTTGACCGCAGTTGGTATAATCGTGCGGTCGTCGAACCGGTTAACGGGTTTTGCAGCAAATTACAGTATAAACGGTTTATGCTTCAGGTTCCCGAATTTGAACATATGCTTTTCGAAGAAGGCATTAATTTGATCAAATTCTATTTTTCGATTTCGAGAAAAGAGCAAGTCAAACGATTCAAAGCGCGTCGGGAAAATCCGCTCAAACAATGGAAACTTAGCCCGCTCGACGCCAAGGCGCAAAGTTTGTGGGATGACTATACACATTACAAGGAAATGATGTTCAGCAAATCTCACACGACCACGAGCCCGTGGATGATAGTCCAGGCAAACAACAAACTGAAAGCCCGGATCGAGAGTATTCGCTATGTCATTTCCTCATTGGAATACGAAGGAAAGGGCACCTCGAAGGTTCGTATGCATCCCGATCCCAATATTGTTTCGAGGTATAACCGGGATTCTATTTCAATCGAATAGAAACGAATTCTTTTCGATCAAACGTACCATAAACTTGAGCTGGGAAAATTATTATGTTTGAAACAGTTGGTCTGAATCTATTGATTTCGCTTCTGCTCGGCGCGGCGATCGGTTTAGAAAGACAAAGTGTGCGGGTTTCGGATTCGGACGAAGTTGCCGATTCCGGGATTCGGACGTTTTCTTTGGTCGGATTGCTCGGATGTTTATCGGCTATTTTCTACGCAAATAATTTTCCGTTGGTGTTTATCCTGTTGACGGCCGGATTTGTAATTCTGACCTGCGCTCATTACGTGATGGCTTCGAGAATTTCCGGAGATTTCGGGTTCACCACCGAAATTTCGTTTATCCTGACTTTTCTGATCGGAATCTGCGCGGGAACAAACATTTTGCCGCTCCAATTGACGATCGCGGTCGCGGTTGTAATAATCGTAATTCTTTCACTCAAAAGCCGTTCCCAAAAACTTTTGTCAGAAGTAAGCCGGCGCGAAGTTGAATCATTTATCAGCTTTGCGATTCTCGGATTGGTTGTTCTGCCTTTCTTATCGAATACAACATACACGCTGGCAGATCTCCCGGTTTTAAGATCGATCCTCGAAGGAATGAGTATTGATGTCGCACGATTTGACGGGCTTGAACTGCTGAACCCGCAAAAACTCTGGTTTATCGTGGTAGTTATCACGGGTATTGATATTTTTGGTTATATTTTAAGCAAATTTGTTGGTAAAGAGCGCGGATTTACCTTTACGAGTTTTGTCGGCGGGTTTGTTTCTTCGACTCTCACAACGCAATCTCTGGCTCAAAAAAGTAAAACAACGGCCAATAGCAATTATCTGGTGGGTGCGGCACTCCTTGCTAATCAAGCCAGCTTCTTTCAAATATTTTTGCTGGTCGGACCATTCAACCGCAGTTGGCTGATCGCCATTCTTCCGACACTGATCATTATGATCCTGAGCTCCGGAATTCTCAGCATTTATTTTTTACGGCTGAAAGAAGATCCGAAAAACGGTGAACAAGAAACGGATGAAACCGAACAATCAGATAAAAAGATCTTTTCAATTATTCCGGCATTACAATTTGCTCTATTGATTTTAGTTGTAAAAATATTGACTAACCTTTGTTTGATCTTGTTCGGAAAAACCGGATTTGTTCTAAGTTCGATCATTGCGTCATTTGCCGGTATTGACGCAATTTTGATAAACCTTGCGGGAATGGCGGGAGACTCGATCACTTTCGGTTTCGCACTTTTCACCTTTATTCTCGTCAATGCGACGAACCTGTTGGCGAAATCCTTTTATTGCTACTTGCAGGGCAGCCGTGCGTTCACCATCAAATTTCTGGTTTCGGTTTTGATAATAATTGCGGCGAGTTTTGCGGGCTTTTTGTTCTTATAAAAGCCGCCGGCTTCTTGATTGAAAATAATTTATGAATTTTGATTGATGTGAAATGCCGGGTATTTTTGCAAAATATGTTAATTCAAGAATCAAATATCAAAGAGACTACTAAACCAACCATCGCCGGATTGTTTATCGCTCTCGGAATTATTTACGGCGACATCGGCACTTCGCCGTTGTATGTGGTCGAGGCGATCGTCGGTGATTCCGTGTTGGATGAAACCTTGGTTCTTGGCGGAATGTCCTGTATTTTTTGGACGCTGATTCTGATTACGACCTTTAAGTATATCTTTTTGGCATTGAAAGCCGATAATCAAGGCGCGGGCGGTATTTTTGCACTTTACGGATTGGTCAAACACAGCCCTGCCAAATGGACGTTGTTGGCGGCATTGGTCGGTTGTTCGGCACTCATCGCCGATGGATTTATTACACCGGCGATCACGGTTTCTTCCGCCGTCGAAGGATTGAATGTCTTGTTTCCCGAATTGCCGACTTTTCCCGTAGTTATCGTGATTTTGACTTTTCTCTTTGCCTTTCAGCAATTTGGTACAAGCGTTATCGGCAAAATCTTCGGGCCGGTAATGTTCTTGTGGTTTTCGACCATTGGCATTTTGGGTTTTCTTCAACTAATGAAAAATCCGGTCGTTTTGCAAGCCGTCAATCCTTATTATGCTTTCAATGTTCTTGCAACTCATCAGAGTGGGTTTTGGATTTTGGGAGCGGTTTTTCTTTGCACGACCGGCGCCGAGGCACTTTATGCAGACCTCGGACATTGCGGAAAAGCAAACATTCGATTTAGTTGGATATTTGTTTTTATTTGTCTGTTGGCTTGTTATTTTGGTCAATCGGCGTGGCTCTTAACGCAATTAGGACAACCGCTCAAAGTCATGAGCGTCTTTTACGCGATTTCGCCGCCCGAATTCTTACCGTTTTTGATCGGATTAGCCACATTGGCAGCCGTTATTGCCAGCCAGGCCTTGATCAGCGGATGTTTTACGCTCGTCAATGAAGCTATCAGACAGCGTTTGTGGGTCAATCAAAAAGTTAGTTACCCATCCGAATCGAAAGGTCAACTTTATATCAGTTCGGTAAATTGGCTTCTTTTTGCGGGTTGTATGCTCGTGCTTTTCATCTTTCGCCGGTCAACCAATATGCAGGCGGCATACGGTTTGACGATCACGATCGATATGCTCATGACATCGGCTCTGCTACTCTTATTCTTTTACTTGCAAGGCTGGAAAATTCCTTATCTCGCGATTCTCGGCGCAATTTTCTTTAGTCTCGAAACGACGTTTTTTCTTTCTAATCTCAAGAAATTCTTTTACGGCGGCTGGTTCACATTTCTGGTCGCGGCGTGTATGTTTTCGATTCTCTATCTCTTCCATAAAGCCCGACAAATTCGCGATCATCATTACAAAACCGCGCCGCTTTCCGATTACAAAGAGATGTTTGAGGAACTTATCAACGATGATAATGTGCCGATTGATGCTTCAAATCTCGTGTTTATGACTCGCAAATCCAGAAATGACGACAGCGACCACATAGATCATCGGGTGATTTATTCGATCTTTCAGAAAAAGCCGAAACGGGCGTTGGTTTATTGGTTTGTTCACATCCGAATTTTAGATGCGCCCCACGATTACGAGAACAGCTACTCTGTCAAAACGATTATTCCCAAGCAAGTATTTTTGGTCAATCTGGAGACGGGTTTTAAGGTCAAACACAATATCTATCAGCTATTTAAGAAAATTGTTGATGACCTGCACGAAAACAACGAAATTGATAATCTGAGTCCTTTTCCATCAATCAGAAAATTCAGTATTCCGGCTGATTATGAATATGTTTTTGTAAAATCTATGATTTCATCGAGCAACAATCTTTCGCCGGTAAACAAACTGGCGATGACCGTTTATTTGGCTCTCAGCTATGTCACATATCCTCTGAGCAAGGATTTCGGTTTAGAAAATCGCAATACCGTCACGGACACGATTCCGCTGAATTTGCATTTTGAAGGCGATATTAAAATTCATCGAAAATAAGCTTTGTGAATTCAAGAATGGAGAGTTGATTTTCTCTTATTTGCTACTTGCGAACTTTTAATTATGCTTCAAAATTATGCTTTCGATGATATTGGCGACTCTTTCGCAACGGTCGGTCGCGTTTTCCAGAATTTCGTAGAGTTCTTTCCACTTGATGATCGTGATCGGGTCGTTTGATTTGTGGAAAAGTTCGCCGACCGCGCGAAAATAAACGTCGTCCGCTTCATTTTCAAGCCGGTGAATTTCGACGATATGCTGATTCAATCCGTTGGGCTTGTTGAGCATCACAACGGCGGAATGAATCTCCATTGATTGCCCTTGAAGAACTTTGGCGAGGTGTCGGGCATGGTCGCTTACTTCCGTGATGTCATACATCAGGATCGCCCGCGCTCCCGCATCAACATAATCGCAAACATCATCCAATGCAACGACCAGCGTAAAAATATCTTCGCGGTCAAAAGGCGTGATAAACGATTTGTTAAGTTTCGTCGTAACGGTATGCGTCAGTTCGTCGCAGGCGTGTTCAGCATCTTTGATGCGTTTGGAATGTGCTTCAAA
>JANLTD010000504.1:0-1863 GCA_031362765.1 Acidobacteriota bacterium
TCCTCACAAGTGGCTTAATTTGGTGGGCTTCTTCATCTTACTCCGGCCGAAGTGGTGAAGAAAATCTTGCCATGACAGAGGCGCCGTCGGAGACCCCGATAATTGCCCCTGATGACACCCGCGAAACTGACCAACAAACGACTGTGAACGAAACCGAAAAGCCTGACACTTCGAGTCACAAAACGGGAAACGCCGAAACCACCCCGAAAACGACCAAACCTTTACCAGAAAAACGGATCGTTGACCGCGCGAAGCCTCCGGCATTGGTATCGACCATCATCTTATCCCTTGGCTCAACACGTGATTCGGAAACCGGAAGAGTTTTCGTAATTCCCGAGAGAACAGATCTCGTGAACGTGAAATTGAAATTTGATGGCGGCAATTTTTCGTCCTATTTTGCAATTGTCGAAACAGCCGATGGTCGGCAGATCTGGAGCGGCAAAGTTTCCGCATCGACCGTCAACAGCAATGGAACAACGGCATCTCTAACCGTTCCGGCTAACCGTTTAATTCGCGGCGACTACATCGTCACACTGAAAGGCTTAACCAAATCGGGGGTTTATGAATCGGTCGCCGACTATTCATTCACGATAGGTCGGCGAGAATAGTAATTATCAGCAAATCGGAATCTTCGAATCGTTTTCGCAAAACCGCAGCTCATCTCATCGATTTGTGTTTTGACATCGCTCCGGGGCTCATCAGACATTTTGACTGAAGCAAGAGTCCAGAATCGAACTAATACAACCACTTTACAGAGATCAAGCGAGCCGGGAGTCTAATGCTGAGCCCGCTCGGTTGGACGTTGATTATGCGCCGGGACTGCCGATTTTTCCGGTGGTTTGCGGGTTTTGAAATCAAAATCTGCCCTTTTTTGACGAGATTGTTGATTCTTTCGCCAATGTTGCCTTTGATGTCAGCGAATCAAAGGTATAATTGATTTATGAGTAACGAAACACAACCGGTCAGAATTGAAACAGGCGAAGAAGTGGCGTTTGAATTGATGAAATTCATCGCCGAGAAAGAAAACAAACAGCTCGCGGAAGAAGACGTGCGCGATTATTATCTCGATCTTTTCGTCGAATGCGCGTCGGTCGTTTACGATGGCGAACGCGCAACGGACGAATAGATTTTATTAGACTAAAATTGTAATTGTTTAGGTCTTTGGTTTTTGGTTTTTGGTCTTTGGTTTTTTGAAAGAAATTGCGGATTGGGGATGAACTGCTCACCTGTTTGGCTTTTTTTTCGAACTCTTGATTGAAAATCAACGGGTTTAACTTGAATAAAACCAAAAACTAAAAACCAAAAACCAAAATTTGAATATTATGCAACCAGAAACAGCTATTCAGGACGATTCGATATTAGCGCAGTTAAAAGCGCGGACGGCGCATCAACACAATCAGACCGAAGACGGCGTTGATTTGATGCGCGATGATTTTACGCTTGATGAATACCGCAAATTGCTCGTCAGATTTTATTCTTTTTATAAATCTTACGAAGAAAAAGTGAGCGACGCTTTGCGGCAAAATCCGCTTGATCTTAATCACGCGGAGAGATTAAACACGCCGAGATTGATTGCCGATCTGACAAGTTTGGGAATGTCGGAAAACGATATTTCACAGATTGCCGCGTTCCGGGATTTGCCCGCGCTCGATTCAGCCGAGCGAATTTTTGGTTCGCTTTATGTGATCGAAGGTTCGACGCTTGGCGGACAATACATTTCGCGTCATCTCAAGAAGAAGTTTGATCTCGACGAAACCAACGGCGCGGCGTTTTTTTCGGGTTACGGCAAAGATACCGGAAAAATGTGGAACGGTTTCCGCGAATCGATTACCGCATTTGCCGAAACGGTCGTGAACAAAGAGG
>JANLTD010000524.1:0-3101 GCA_031362765.1 Acidobacteriota bacterium
GAGACAACTGAGACGGATGAAAGTGAAGTTGACGGCGCGGGCGGAGCGCCCAATCGTGATATGAAGCGGTTTAATGCCATGAAGAAGATTCCGATGCCCGGTCAGAAATGGACATTTAACGTCAAAGCCGGTCAGATCACGTTTTGGTATAACGATAACGGCACCACCGGTTATGCCAGTTTCAAACCAAATAAAACAGTAGGAAATGCACCAATTGCGTGGATCCAATTGGTCCGAACAGGCGGAAAGGATCGTTGGTACAGCACCGTTGCAGACATCAATGCGTTTTCGAAAAACAATGCCAACTATGTGCTTCGTACCGACCCCGTTTACGGTTTTCGGGTTGATAAGACCAAAGATGAGAACGTCCCTTTTTATGATCAGACGCCTATCAAGATCGGAGAAACACTAAACACTTATAAATTAGCTTTTGACATTCCGGGCAGAAGCACCACATCCGGCGGAGCTATTAATTTTTCCGACCAACCACAGCCCGGTCAGGCACTGTTTAAAGTAAAAGCTGTTGATAAAACGACCACAGAATACCGTATGTATTTTTTACTGTCTCCGATAAATACACAAACCGGGGAAATCTATGGAACAGTGGAATGGGCTTTAGTAGCAGCCTTACCAACAGCGGTTACGACAGCGTTGGCGCCATCCCTGATCACA
This sequence comes from Acidobacteriota bacterium, assembly GCA_031362765.1. Lineage (GTDB taxonomy): Bacteria > Acidobacteriota > Blastocatellia > Pyrinomonadales > Pyrinomonadaceae > JAFDVJ01. The sequence goes on from JANLTD010000524.1 coordinate 673, forward strand.
AAAGATATTCCTGAATTCAAAGGACGTGACCTGGCGTTTGAGCGGTGGAATACAATAGTTTCGAAGCAATATACACCCATGCCCTCAGTTCCCGCATCCACGAATGCGAGAACCGTCTATCCGATTCCCGGAAAAGGAAAATTCTGGATGAAATAGCCCTCGCTGTGAACGCGATTGACCTTACCGGGCAGCATTGGCATTCACGCTGCCCGGTATAAAATTTTTTCTTGAAACAGTTTGGAGAAGAAAGTCCTACTTTGATTCATTGCTGAGCGGCACAGTTATTGCTTACTTGAAAATTACTAAATTTTAAGAGAATTTTGCCTAGTCGCTCCGCGAAAGATACGAAATCAAGAAAAAAGTTTTGGCAAAATTGCTTTTTTTTCGTTTTTTTCGTTTCTTTCGTAGGCAGATTTTCTTGGTTTTCGAAACCTATGCAATTTTTAGACCGCTCAGTAATGACTTTGATTGAATCCCAAGGAGCAAAATGAAACGCATTCATCTATTTTACACAGCTGCCGTTATTACCGTGATATTTGGATTTGCGCCGTTCGCAGGTCTGACGAAAGCGCAGGATGGATCAGGCAAGATCATTGCCGGAATTGATTTTGATCCCAAATCCGACGGATTTAAGTTTCGTAATTACGGTTACCGGCCCGAAAATTCAGGTGAATTGAGCGCCGCCGACTTGATTATGATGTTCGGGGCGGACAAGGTCTGCATCGAGGGCCTGACGGCGGAAGATTGTGTTTTGTATGAAACGGCCGCCAGATGGATGCGCGACCGGGTCGAAACCCTCAGCAGCGGACATTGCGACGGTTTTTCCGTCAGCGCAATGCGGATCTGGCTCAAATTACCATTCAAGGAAAAAACCACTGCCAAACAATGGAACGAGAGCGCCGAAATAACAAATAATCTTGAATTTGATGAGGGCCTGGCAAACTACATTGCGTATTACCATTCGCTACAGGGTTTGAAAGAGATCAACGCTTTCCGCACCAGAAGTTTTAAGTTTCCGCCGACCGAGATCATCAAATTACTGGTCGAATCGTTTGAAACGAAAAAAGATTACTATACTCTCGGGGTCGGAATCAGGGTTAACGGCAAATATACCAAAGGACATTCGATCTTGCCGATCGCGGTTGAAGATATGGGAAACGGTGCTTATCGGATCCACGTCTATGACAATAATTTTCCCGACGAGATAAAATATGTCACCGTTGACAGCAAAACCGAGACCTGGCGTTATCGCACCGCGAGCAATCCTGACGAAGAAGAAAGTGATTATACAGGCGACCGAAACTCCCGAAATTTTTCGCTTAAAAAAATGTCGGACCGCGATCTCAAAACCTACCGCGCTCCATTTAGTCAAACAATCGGAGCGTCTGTAAGCTCGGCGCCGGGCGCCGGCGGCGACGGATCCGTTAATTTCGCCTTCAACGGTCCGGGCAACCTTTTAATAACCGACCCGAACGATCAAAAAATCGGATTTGACGCCGCAAAGCAGTCCGAGGTCAACCAGATTCCGGACGGAGAAGTTGTTTATTATGACGGCGGATTGGCCTTGGATTACTCGCCGGAATATCTGCTTCCCTATCAGGCAAAGGCAAAAAAACCATACCGGATCTCGATTTCGGGCAAAGACCTAAAACAGGAAACAAAAGCAAGTTTGCGGATTGCCGCCCCCGGTTTCGTGGTCGGATTTCAAGACATTTTGCTCGACCCGCGTGAAGATCTACAGGTTTCGATGTCTCCTGACGGAGAAACGCTGACATTTACCGCGAGTGCTGACGGCGAAACGCCGACGATCTTTGTCACGACCGAAGACGGACCGAACAAACCGAGTTACAGTTTTGAGATCGGCGGCGTTGCACTTGACGCCGGAAAATCACTGACGATGCACGTTGACCTGAAGGCCGGGCAGGTCTTTTTCAAAGACAACGACGGCAACGAAGACGCCTACGACATCCGCTTTGAACGCACGAATGCCGATGGCGGGAAAATCAAATTTGATCAGGAAAAGGTTGATCTGAAAGGCGCTGACAGTTTTGAAATAGACATCAATAAATGGGACAACAAGCAGCTGCCGTGTGTCAAAGATGATGACGACGGCGACGGTTTTGCCGACGAAACCTGCGGCGATGCCGATGATCCGGACAGCGCACCGGATAAATGAGAGCATCGGTAGATCCAAATTTCGGATGCGCGGATTATTAACTCACCTTACGCGGTTTTAGTTTTCAGCCATCGGAGATGGCGAGAGCGTGTAGTCCGTAGCGCAAGCCATTAGTATCTACACATCTTTGAAAACTTATTTTCTTTGCGGCTGTGCCGCCTGATGTGCGGAAAGGCTGTGCCTTTCCGGAGTCATTTCTCTCTCAAATGGCGAAAGGCTCTGCCTTGAGCCGCACAGACGAGGCAGAGCCTCG
>JANLTD010000549.1:0-3467 GCA_031362765.1 Acidobacteriota bacterium
TCGTCATCGAAGCGGGCGCGGACGATATGCAAAGGGAAGGCGACGTTTTCGAGATCTACACCGCGCCCGAAAATTTTGACTCCGTTCACGACGCAATCAAAGCTGCCGGAATCGAACCGCAAGCGGCGGAAATCTCAATGATCCCGCAAAATTACATCGCGCTGACCGGCGACGACGCCAGGAAAATGCTCAAACTTTACGAAGCGCTCGACGACAACGACGACGTTCAGAAAGTTTATGCCAACTTTGACATTGACGAGTCGGAAATGGAACAATTAAGCGTTTCGGTAAAAATAAATTTTGAATACGTTCAGTTTCTGCTAATAGATCTTAATTCAGGAGAGGTAGAAAAAATGGGACTTGGAGATAGAGCTACTGATTGGCAAGTTTGCGGTGTCGCACAAATTGCGGCGGGCGATGCCGTTGCCGCCGGAATATACGTATTCGACTTTTATAGCGCAACGGCTAATATTACCGGACGGTTTAGACTATCCGGCACCGGGATCGGGCTCGGAGGAAATGCTTCCGGAACACTCGTTCCGGCCGAAATCGGTCCTTTCGGACCTTGGTCATCAATCGCCTGCGACGAGGCTTTTAGTTTGTCGGATCTAAACAATTGCTGGGGCAGATTATCAACTCTTTCCGTCGGAATGGGGCTCCTTTTTGGGGTTGTCTATATAACGGCCGCCCCTCGATTTTGGAGCACCAGATCATATTTCCATTCTCAAAATGTCGGCGGGTTCGGAACGGGCGCCGGAGCCGGCGGACTGGTGATCATCGGAGGCTGGCATTTTTCGAATGTCACGAACAACCTACCGGGCGCAGCGGCTTCCAATCCAAGCACGATGGCTTAAACCAAGGGAGTGAAATGCCCGGATTGGTAGTCGCCGAAGTCGAGAATTTGAAGTGAAAACTCATTGATCTCCGAAATGAAATAAACGCGGTGAAAAATAGTTCTTGACTTATTTTCAATAATTCATAAAATAAAATGAAAGTTTTAGGCATTGACCCCGGAAGTGAAACGCTCGGTTGGGGAGTGGTCGAAGGCGAGGGATTGAAATACACGCTCGTTGATTTCGGCACCGTTAAATCGAGCCCGAAAGAGAAATTTTCCAAGCGGCTTTTGAAGGTTTATCAGGGGGTCAGTGCCGTTATTGAAAAGTTTCAACCGGATGTTATTTCGATCGAAGAAGCGTTTTATGCCGTCAATGTCAATGTCGCGATGAAACTCGGGCAAGTGCGCGGCGCGATGCTGATACTGGGCGAACTGGCTGGTCTGGAAATTGCCGAATACAGTCCGCGCCTCGTCAAACAAACGGTTGTCGGCTATGGCAATGCCGAAAAACATCAGGTGCAGGAAATGGTTCGGTTGCTCCTCAAATTAAAAATGGCGCCCGAACCTCACGATGCCGCGGACGCGCTGGCAATTGCAATTTGTCATTTTCACCATGCGGGCGTGCAAAACCGCATAAATATTGCAAAATTGAAAAAATAAAACTCGTCATTGATTAGGTCTTGGGACTTTGGTTTTGGGGTTTGGTTTTACTCAAATTAAACCCGATAGAATCAAAAGTCTGATAAATTAGCGATTTGGTGAGAAATTCATCGCCAATCTGCAATTTCTTTCAAAAACCAAAAGCCAAAGTCCAAAAACCTATTCAATCACTAAAACTCATACTCATAAGACTTTCACATTTATTCTTTGGGCTTTATAAATCCCGAAATCCAAAAGGAGAAATTCGATGAAAAGACCTCTTTTCCTACTCATATTGCTTATTTTACTGAACTTCAATCTTGAAGCTCAGAAACGAAGCCTCAAATCCAAATCGAACTCAAAACCGGCCACGGTTCAAAAATCCGAAGCAAATTCCGGCAACGCAATTGTGATTGATGAACGACTCGCTGTCTTGCGAAACGCGCCGAGTCTTTTTGCGAGACCGATTCAGCGGATGCGGCGCGGACGAATTGTCACGATTTCCGCGAGCAAGGAAGCCGACGGCGTGACATTTTACCGCGTCACGGCTGTTCCGAAATTGACGGGCTGGGTCCAAAAAGAAGCTGTTGCCGGTTCATCGCGGCGCGGCGACGACGAGCGTCTGGCGCAGCTCGTTCGGGGCTCGGGCGGTTTTGAGCAGATCGAACGGTCCCGAATATTTCTTGAAAATTTTCCAGATTCGCCTTTTCGTCCATCAATTCTGCTGCTCTTTGGCGATTTGATGGAGGAGATCGCACTCAAACTATCGGCGGAAGCGGCAAAACGCCTGAGCCGCCGCGAAATGGCGGCATCAGGTGCACCCCTTCACAGCTTCTATCTGAATTATTCGCGGCTCGACCGTTATCAGAAACTCAAGATCGTTTTTCTGTTTAATACAGATACAAAACTTTTTCATTACAATGGGGCGACCTGGCGCGAACTTGTCGAAAAATATTCGGCGACAAGCCAAGCCATTGAAGCAAAAAGACGGCTTGATTTTTTGAAGGAAAAGATGGGAGCGGTGAACTGAGACGTGGAGACGGTGGGGCAAAGCGACCGAGCGACGGAGCGACGCGGCGACGCGGAGATTTTTATTGAAGAATTCTCGTTTGAAATATTCAATTTCAGATTTTGAACAAGTCGCTCCGTCGCTTAGTCTCCTCACAGTTTCACGCGCCACGTTACCCAGAGCGTATTCAGATCGCCCGGATGCGAAAAACCGTCGTTCTGCCGCATATAGTAAACATCAACCGACAGCTTTTTATTGAGCGTCTTATTGATGCCGATGCTGAAACGATTGCGCGAAAATTTGCGGGTTGCCGAGTCGTAAAAAACTTCATCGCCGAAAAAGAATTTTGCCTTTGGAATAAATTTCTTCGGCAAGTCTTTTTCAAACGTCAGCGCAGCGCGGTAGCGCCACGTATTGACGGGCGCACGCATTCGATATTCATACGTGCTGCGATGTATCAGCCCGAAACTTTTGAACGGAAAACGATACGTCGCCCGCAGATTCAAACGGTGTTCCTGTCGAAACCGGCTGCGCGAATTACGTGCCTGAATATTCCAGTAAAACGGCGTAATCGAAAGCGATTTAGTCGGTTTCCAGGCGAAGCCGATGGCAAATCTGCCGTCATTGAGCCGCGTCACATTCTTACCGAAGCGCATTGTTACCGCAGCGTAAAAGTCGAAACTTTTATTTAACGGAACAGTCAGTTGAACGTCGTTCCACGATTGAATATCCTCGTCGTCGGTGATCAATTGCGCGTTGGCAAATACGGCGCAGCAAAAGATCATCGCGAAAGCCGGCAGAATTCTTTCATACATAGATCGCCTCCGTCAGCTCGAAAAAAAGATCTTCGTCGTCAAATTCCGACACTTTGACGATAGATTGGCGCAACGCTTCGTGTTCGTCAAAACAGATTTTGCCGGTGTCTTTGCGGAAAAGGCGATGTTCGTGATTGCCGTTCACGCCGAGAACCGTTTCTTCATTTTC
>JANLTD010000562.1:0-7454 GCA_031362765.1 Acidobacteriota bacterium
GCTGCAAACGTGGATCAACGGACGAACTTATTCGCAGCTTTTCGAAGAAGCGTTCGGGACGCCCAATGTCACGCCGGCACGGATCGCGTTGGCGATCGGAACGCACGAACGAACACTGTTTAGCGACCAAACGCCGTTTGATAAATGGGCAGCACAAATCGAACCGCTGACGATGCAGGAAAACAGAGGGCGTAATCTGTTTGAAAATCTGCAGTGCAACATTTGTCACGGCGGTGCGCTTTTGACCGACAATAATTTTCATAACATCGGCGTGCGACCCGTCGCGGAGGATTTAGGGCGCGGCGTGGTCACGTCGAATATGGACGATAACGGCAGATTTAAAACGCCGAACTTGAGAAATATCGAACTGCGTGCACCGTATATGCACAACGGGCGTTTTGCGACGCTCGAAGACGTTGTCGAATTTTACAATCGCGGCGGCGATTTTGACGCGCCGAATATTGACCACAACCTGATCCGCCCGCTGAATTTAATGCCGCAGGAAAAAGCGGATCTCGTCGCATTCTTGAAACGCCCCTTGACCGATCTGAGAGTCGCGAATGAATTGCCGCCGTTCGATAAACCGCAGCTTTATACGGAATCAAACCGCGTGCCGATTCTGACGGGGACCGGTATTGCCGGTTCGGGAAGTTTAATTCCGACCGCGACAGCGATCGAGCCGCCGCTGGTCGGCAATCCGAGCTTTACGGTTGCGGTTTCAAATGCGTTAGGCGCGGCAAATGCAGTTCTGGTGATAAATTCGACCGATCCGGGAACGGCTTCGATTCCGGCAAGCGGTTCGTTCACGCGGCAAACTATCACTTTGCAAGGCGCCGGCGCAGGGAACGGCAATGCTTCGATAAGTTTGGCAATTCCCGATAATGCCGCACTTGTCGGACAAATCTTTTTCGGCCGTTGGTATGTGACGGACTCGGGCGCAGCCGGTGGATTTTCGGTTTCGCGAGCGTTTCGCTTCACCGTTTTCGGCACCGCAACGGATGTTCCGGACGCCGCACACGTTGATTTTGACGGCGACCGCAAGACCGATATTTCAATTTTCCGTCCATCAAATGGTCAGTGGTGGTATTCACGAAGCTCGGATTCGCAAACTCTCGCACTGCAATTCGGATCGGGAACCGACAGAATAGTGCCGGTCGATTTTTCAGGCGACGGCAAAACTGACATAGCGGTGTTCCGACCTTCGACGGGTGAATGGTTTATCCTCAGAAGCGAAAACAATTCGTTTTATTCGGTTCCGTTCGGAGCAAACGGCGACACGCCGGCACCGGGCGATTTCGATGCGGACGGCAAGGCCGACATCGCGGTTTTCCGGCCTTCAACGGCGACCTGGTTTATTCAGGCAAGCACCCAGGGCACATTGATCTATTCTTTCGGACAAACGGGCGACATTCCGCAGGTTGGCGATTACGACGGCGACGGCAAAGCTGATGTGGCGATCTTCCGTCCGTCAAGCGGTCAATGGTGGATCAGCCGTTCAACCCTGGGCGTTGTGGCGACGACCTTCGGCCTTTCGACCGACAAACCGGTCGCGCAGGATTTCACGGGCGACGGCAAAACGGACATCGCATTCTATCGTCCGTCGAGCGGTGAATGGTTTATTTTAAGATCGGAAGATTCGAGCTTTTATTCAATACCGTTCGGTGCGGTCGGCGACATTGCCGCACCGGGCGATTACGACGGCGATGGTCGTGCGGACACCGCAGTTTTCCGTCCGTCAACGGCAACCTGGTATATCAATCGTTCGACCAACGGGCTGTTGATCGCTACTTTCGGGACAACCGGTGACCGTCCTGCGCCAAATGCGTTTGTACCGTAGGTTAATCTGAGTTGTGAGTCGGGCGCGCGTCAGCCATCTTCGAAACAGATGCGCGTCAAGTATTCGATTTCAACGACGCGTGCAGTTCTACGCGTGTTAGATTAAAATTATTGATTTTGCTGATAGCTAAAAGCTGATAGCTGGCAGCTAAATTCGTCGAAAACAGCCGTCCGTTAAGCCGAAATATCCAAATTTGGCGGCTGATTGATTTGATCTTACACGTGTAGAATTGGAAAGATTCCGGAAAAATCTGTTTGATGCGCGTAATATTTCAACCGACTCGCGACTCACGTTTAAGTTATTTTTACACGTTTCTTATCTACGAACCTCGTTGTTGGCACTAAATCTAAAAATGTTTGCACGAATTTTGATCGCTTTTTTTATTTTTTCAATTTTTATCTCAGCCAAAGCCGAAACACTGCCGAAGATCGAACGTGAATTTCGCGCCGTCTGGATCGCGACGGTTGATAATATTGATTTTCCGACCGCTCGAAATCTCACGATCGAACAGCAAAAGGCCGAATTGATCAAAGATTTGGAACTCGCAAAATCTTTACGGATGAACGCCGTTATTTTTCAGGTGCGTCCGATGTGCGATGCGATCTATGAATCAAAGATCGAACCGTGGTCGGAATTTTTGACGGGCGAAATGGGCAAATCGCAAAAATTCGATCCGCTCGCCTTTTTAATCGTCGAAGCGCACAAACGCGGCATTCTTGTTCACGCTTGGTTTAACCCGTATCGTGCCTATCATCCGGCGGCAAAGACCGTTTCGGACGATCACATTTCAAAACGCCGCCCCGATCTGGTCAGAAAATACGGAAATTTTCTGTGGCTTGATCCGTCAGACGCGGAAGTTCAAAAATATTCTTTGAGTGTCGTTCTGGATGTCGTTAAAAGATACGACATAGACGGCGTTCATTTCGATGATTATTTTTATCCGTATCCGATCACCGAAAACGGCGCGAAGGTTGAGTTTCCGGACGATAAAAATTGGAATGAATATCTCGCCGCGGCGCAAAGATTCAGCAGCGGGAAACTGCGCCGGATCCCTCTGAAACGCGACGATTGGCGGCGCGCCAATGTCAATCAGTTCATCGAATCGGTCGGCCGCGAAATTAAACGCATTAAGCCCGAAATTATGTATGGAATTTCGCCGTTCGGCGTCGCGGATGTGAATTTTACGGAGCTTTACGCCGACGCGGAAAAATGGCTGAAAGATGGAACGATTGATTATTTCGTCCCGCAGCTTTATTGGAAAATTGACCGTAAAACACGCGAATTTCCGCTTTTGCTAAAATCCTGGGAAAGTAAAAACGTGAAGAAACGCCACATCTGGGCGGGAATCGGAACTTATAAGATCGGCGAAGCAAAAGAAAATTTCACTGCCGCCGAAATAGTCAATCAAATTAAATTGACTCGTGAAATTCAGGAAACAAGCGGTAATATTCAATTCAGTTTCAAATCACTCAGAAACGATTTCGATAAAATTCAAACTGCCTTGATCGAAAAATCTTATCTGCGAGATGCGATAATTCCGGCGTCGCCGTGGATCAAAACTTCAAAAATTCTTGCGCCGAAAGTTACGATCACACGCGACGCGCAAGTTGTCCGAGCAAACTGGACACAGAAGGGCGCGAAAAAAGCGTTTTGGTTTATTGTTTACGCAAAAGACAAAAATGGGTGGAGCTATTCGGTCTTGCCTGCAACAGAAAAATCAATTTCGCTTTCCGCTGATCGAAAGATCGAGAAAATCGTGGTAACGAGTGTTGACCGGTTGGGAAATGAAAGTAAAGAAAATTAAAACGGAATAAATTCAATGCAATTGGCAACATCTTCTGATTCAAGCGATTTAGCGATAATTTCCAGATCTTCGACACAACGACCGATCGGACTGCTTAATTGGTGAGAATAGATCACGCCTGAAAAATTAATGTTTTCTTGAAGACGACAATTCGCTTCAACCAAAAGGTCATCGTCTTGCGAATATAAAATTCTTCCTAATTCAGTTGCGCGGTCAAGCAATTTGGAATCGATCAAAGTAATAGTTCCATCTTCTTGCGCCGTCAAAACGTCAACTCCACGAAGACGCAAACCATTCGTGATGGCTCGCGGAATATGAACATCCATATAAATCCCGACTGCCATTAAATCAAGCCTTTTTCCTTGAGTTTGTCTTTTATTTCCGAAGAGCCGATTTGCTGACGAATTTTATCGATCTTTGCTAATCTTTTTTTGATGTCGCGGTCAATTTCATAAGCATTGTCCCAATAGTAGGCTAAAGCGGAATAAATTTGTCCGAGCGAAAGATATTTGTGCTGAAAATGGATCTCTTCGGGACTCCAGCCATACGCCTTCATTTCCGCGACGATTTCAACAATTTTCGTGGTTGTACCTTCGATAATCGGAACGCCTGATTGATTCAAAACGATGTGTTCGTAGGTTGTTGCAACTGACATAATTCTAAATTAACGCAAATATGTAATTTTTTCCACAAAATTATGTTTCACCCGACCGCTATCGCAGAACGTTCTTCTGACTAATTTACTTTCAAATGCGTTCGCGCTTCCCAGAGTTCGGGAATACATTTTTTTGAAAGCGTCGTCCGCAAATAACCCGCGCCTTCCGAACCGCCCGTACCGCGCTTCATCCCGAGCATTCTTTCGACCATCAAAACGTGATGATACCGCCAGAGCGCGATATTTTCGTCGTGGTCTATGAGCAGATCCTGCATTATGAAAAAATCGGCGTATTTTTCGGGATGCGTCAGAATTTCGACGATCGTTTTGACGCGGGCTTCTTCACTCGAAACGTCAAAATTATTTCGCGCCAAAAGATTCCAAAATTCGTCCGCGAGACTCGGCGTGTTAAATCTATCGGTCAATTTTTGATGAGCGAATTCGTCAAATTCAAAAAATTTCAGAATATTTTCGTCTTTCGCGCCCGAAACAAATTCGAGTTCGCGAAACTGCACTGATTGAAAACCGCTCGCCGGATTGAGTTTGTCGCGGAATTCGAGAAAACCGATCTGTGCCATTGATTCCAAAATATGAATCTGCGAAACGATCACTTTTTCGATCGCGGTCACGGTGCGAAGTGAATGATTGACGCGAAAAGCGCGACCTTGTTTAAGCCAATCAATCGTCGCATCAATTTCGTGCAGAATTTGCTTAAACCAAAGTTCATACGTCTGATGAATGATGATAAAAAGCAGTTCGTCGTGGCTCGTCGGTTCCGACAAAGTTTCCTGCAAACTGATCAGTTCGGGAACTTTCAGATATTTGTTGTATGAAAGCGTTGCGTTTTTGCCGTATTCGGTCATAAATCTGGTTTCAAGTTCCAAGTTTCAAGTTTGGATTTTTAACACTTGGAACTTGAAACTTGGAACTTGAAACTCTAAAGATTATCTTCGTTTATCAGCCAATTTATGTCAATTTTGTTATTTTTTTTCAACATTTTAAAAAAAAGGTAATAATATTCTTGACATAAGGTTAAATTTCCGCTAAATTTTCGTCGTTCTATCAAAAAACAACACTAAATAAAAATCCCTAAATCTTGCAGTTTAAGATTTTCTATTGTTTTGAAATGGTTAATTCAACATTTCTTGTTAGTCCCCGCTGATGAAGCCGCCGAGGTTTTATAAGGCGCGGATTTTTGTTTTTTTGCCTGTGTTTTTGTACAAAACGCTTTCGGCTAAAAATTTGTAAAAGAAACGAATCGGCAACGATTCAAAATTAAATTCACTGAAGTTTGTAGGAGGAATTAGAAATATATGTCTAAAACAATCGGTAAGGTCAAATGGTTTAACAACGCAAAAGGTTACGGTTTTATTGAGCAACCCGGCGAACAGGATATTTTTGTGCATTACAGCGCAATATCCGGCGACGGTTATAAAACCCTGATTCAGGGACAAGAAGTCGAGTTTGAAGTCACAAACGGTCCGAAAGGCCCGCAGGCAGAAAACGTGATGAAAGTTCTGGAAGCTAATTAAATTGTTTGGCTGTTTCCGGTTTTTTGTAAAAATGACAAGCCGGACGGCGCTTAAACCAAGGTGAAAAGGTGAAAAAGTTAAAGAGTGAAAAAGTTTTCGTTGATTATTGACAACAAACTTTTTCACCTTTTCACCTTTTCACCTTTTCACTTTTTCTTTTTAAATCAATTCTTCACCTTTTTTCTTGAGCATTCGGCGCCATAGTTCGCGGTAAGACGTGAATCGCGAAACGAGCGCATTGTAATGATAGCGCTGCGCATAGGTCAGGTTGCGATCGTCGGCAAGCCGTTTGAGAGTTGCTTCGAGCCGCGCACGCGCTTCGAGCGGCGGACGTTTCGCGCCATTGTTAAAATAAATATCAAAATCAATTTTCAACTTCCGGATATCGTCTTCGAGCCGGAGAAGCTGCTGGTCGGTTAGATAACCTTCTTCTTGCTTTGTGTTTGCCTGCCGATAAAGTTTGTTGCCGATTAGTGCCATTTTATTTATGTCGGGTTTTGAGTTTTTGGAAGAATTCCCTATTAAATTAAATTGCCAAAGCCAAACTTATTCCGCCATTTTCTGCATTTTCGGTTAAAATGTTTTTATGGAAAATCAGGAAACGCCGACAAGCACAGAGATTTTGCGGTTTTTGCCTTCGATTGATGCGCTTTTGCGCTCTCTGACGGCAAGCAAATTACTGCCCGAAACGGGCGCGAAACATCTGACGGTGCTGGCGCGTTCCGTCGCCGACGCGCTGCGCCGCGAAATTCAGGAAAACGCGCTAAGCGCGACAGATGTTTCGCGCGAAGATCTGCTAAATGAAGCCGAAAAACGGCTCGAACACGCGTGGCGTGTTGAACAAAACACGAGTTTGCAAAGAGTTATCAACGCGACCGGCGTGATCGTTCACACCAATTTGGGGCGTGCGCCGTTGTCAGAAAATGCCCGAAAGGCGATTTTTGAACAAGCCTCGCGCTATTGCAATCTGGAATACAATCTCGAAACCGGCAAACGCGGCAAACGCGGCGCGCGCGCCGAACATCTGCTTGCCGAACTGACCGGCGCGGAATCTGCTTTGATCGTCAACAACTGCGCGGCGGCGGCGTTCCTTGTGCTGACCGTGTTTGCTTGGGGCGGCGAAGTCGTCATCTCACGCGGCGAACTTGTCGAGATCGGCGGCGATTTTCGCGTTCCCGATGTTTTGACGCAATCGGGCGCGACGCTGCGCGAAGTCGGCACGACAAATCGCACGCGTGTTTCCGATTACGAACGCGCAATTAACGAAAACACACGGCTCTTGCTAAAAGTTCATCCTTCGAATTATCGGATCGTCGGTTTTACCGCTGCGCCGAGCTTAACCGAACTCGCTGATCTCGCGCATCGCCACGATATTTTGCTTTACGAAGACGCCGGTTCGGGCGCGATGTTCGATCTCGCGGAATACGGTTTGACCGATGAGCCGATCATTTCGCAATCAATCGTCGCGGGCGCCGACGTTGTCACGTTCAGCGGCGACAAACTGCTCGGCGGCGTGCAATCAGGCCTCATCGTCGGACGGCGTGAAATAATTGAACGCATCCGCCGACATCCGCTTTACCGCGCACTTCGGGTTGATAAATTGATCTACGCCGCGCTCGAGGCGAC
>JANLTD010000570.1:0-7161 GCA_031362765.1 Acidobacteriota bacterium
GAGAGCTGATAACTGATAGTTTCGGATACAACGAGCGTAAATATTTTTTATTCTCGCCTACTTTTGAATAAACCCTCGCAAAATATCGAGCGCGACCGATTCCGCCGCATTGATGCCGTCAATTCCGGCAGAGAGAATGCCGCCCGCGTAGCCCGCGCCTTCGCCTGCCGGGAAAAGTCCTCTCGTATTGAGACTTTGCCCGTCATCGCCGCGTTTGATGCGGATCGGCGACGAGGTGCGTGTTTCGACTCCCGTGAGAATCGCGTCATTCATCGCAAAACCTTTGATCTGTTTATCAAAGGCGGGAATCGCTTCGCGGATCGCGTCAATCGCAAATTTCGGCAAGGCATCGCTCAAGTCTGTTAATTTTATTCCGGGCGTGTATGACGGCAAAACTTTGCCGAACGCGGTTGACGCTCGGCCCGCGAGAAAATCGCCGACAAGCTGCGCGGGCGCCTTGTAGGTTTCGCCGCCGAGCCGGAAGGCTTTTTCTTCGAGACGGCGTTGGAATTCGATTCCGGCGAGCGCATTTTCGGGATAATCCGTTTCGGGCGTGATGCCGACGACGATCGCGCTGTTGGCGTTCTTTTCGCTCCGTGAATATTGCGACATTCCATTGGTGACGAGCTTTCCCGCTTCGGACGCGGCGGCGACGACCATGCCGCCCGGACACATACAAAAACTATAGACCGAACGCCCGTTGCGGCAGTGATGAACGAGCTTGTAATCAGCCGCGCCGAGCAGTTTGTTGCCGGCTTGGGCGCCGAACCGGCATTCGTCAATCAGGCGTTGCGGATGTTCGATGCGAAAACCGATCGAAAAAGGTTTCGGCTCGATATAAACGCCGCGCTCAAAAAGCATCTGAAACGTATCGCGCGCGCTGTGCCCGACCGCTAAGACGACGTGTGTGCTTTCGATAAATTCGCCGCTTGAGAGCGTCACGCCGCGCACTTTATTATCTTCGATCTCGATGGCTTCGACCCGGCTTTGAAAACGGATCTCGCCGCCCAAAGATTCGATCGTTGCCCGCATATTTTCGACGATCTTAACGAGTTTGTAAGTCCCGATATGCGGTTTATTGATGTAAAGGATTTCCGGATTTGCGCCTGCTTCGACGAATTCGGTCAAGACTTTGCGGCCGAGATGTTTTGAATCTTTGACCTGACTGTATAGTTTGCCGTCGGAAAAAGTTCCCGCGCCGCCTTCGCCGAACTGCGCGTTCGATTCTGTGTTGAGTCCGCCGTCGCGCCAAAACCCGAACGTGTCTTTGCTCCGCTCGCGCACCGATTTGCCGCGCTCTAAGATTATCGGGCGAAAACCCATCCGCGCGAGCATCAATCCCGCAAACAATCCGCACGGTCCGGTGCCGATGACGATCGGGTGAATCTTTAGATCTTTCGGCGCGTGTCCGACCAATTTGTAAGTCGTATCGGGCGTTTCCGTAATGTGCGGATCGTTTTGAAATCGTTCGAGCAATTGCGCATCTTTCGTCGTTTCGACATCAACGATATAAACGAAAACGATCGCGCTTTTGCGTCGTGCGTCAGAGCTGCGTTTGAAGATCGCAATGCTTTTTAATTCGGCATCCGAAATCCCGAGTTTAGAGAGAATCGCCGCCCGCAGCGCATCGTCCGCGTGGTCGAGCGGGAGTTTTATTTCGGAGATTCGAAGCATAACATAGATAACTGTCGCAAATATTTTTCTGATCTCGTTTTTGAATTCGCGGGTTTCGAAGATTGCATCAATTCAAGTCATTGGTCGTTGTCTTCTGACGATTGACTAGAACCGGAGTCTTTTCGGGGGAATTTAACGATCTTGTGGTTTCTTCGGCTATCGAAAATGAAGCGGGCGCGGGCGGCAATGCTGAAATATCGGCATCGGCAAGCGTTTGCGGGTTTCCCTCCAAAATAATTTGATGTTCTTTGATGATCCTTTCCTCTTTGTTATTTGATTTGAGAGAATTATTCAATCGTTTCCAACCGAAACTGATAAAGACAACATTTATCAAACCAAGAACAACGCTCAATATGAGCAGCAGAGAAACTCCTTTGACCATCAAACCGCCATTGATAACCAATAAAAGCAAGGCGGCTAACGTCATCAAAGAAGTAACTGCCATAATTATTGCGCCGGTCACAACCGAAGTATGACCCGAACGGATTTCGGCAGTCATTCGTAAAACCTCGATCGCTGTTTCATCGCCGGTCATCGGGTTTCCGCATTTCCGGCAAAAACGCGAATCGTCGTTTGCTTCCACTCCGCACACCCTGCAGATCTTATCCGTCGCGCGAATTGTCGCGAGTGTCGCAATCGTTTCCGCTTCACGGGTCAAAACTTCTTTTTCACCGCGATTTAACGACGGATGTTTGATCGTGTAGGCGAAAGAAGCGCGAGTTGAATTTTCGCTTAAGGATTTTAGTTTGATCAGGAGTGATCGCGGATAATCAAGCACATCTGCCGAAGCATATGCACCCGCCCAACCTCTGGCACCGCGTCGGGCTTCGATTTGCAGTTCGCCCTCGTCAATAAAATCATAGTCGAGTCTTTCAAGCACATCATTTAGACGCCGGCGAACGTCGGCGACATTCCCGACCAAGATCCGCCTCAAATAATGTTCGGTGTTTGGATAATTGTTACTACCGAGACTGTCTTTTGAAAAATAATCTGACATCTTTTACCTCAAATCAGTTAAAATTTAATCTCTTCAAGATACGCTGAAATTTGACCAATGGTTTTGAATTTTTCAACAGAAAGCAAACAAAAGCCGGGGCAATTTTCCGAATTTCTAAATAATCGTCGTAACAATTTCCCGAATGCTGCGCTGCAATTCGCGGTCGTCGGTGATCGGCGAACAGATCGCGACTTCGGCGGCGGCAATCGGGGAAATTCCTTTGGCGATCATTTGCGCGGCGTAGATCAGCAGGCGCGTTGAAACGCCTTCTTCGAGTCCGTGTCCGCGCAGGTTACGAACCTTTTGACCGATCTTTACCAGATCCTGCGCGGTGTTTGCGTCAATTCCGCCTTCTTTGGCAACGATCGCGGTTTCGTCTTCTGCGTTCGGGTAATCGAATTCCATCGCGACGAATCTTTGTCTGGTTGATTGTTTCAAATCCTTTAAGATCGATTGATAACCCGGATTATAACTGACGACAAGCATAAATTCGGGCGGCGCTTCGATCACCGTGCCGCGTTTTTCAATCGGCAGACGGCGCCGGTCATCCGTCAACGGATGGATGATGACGACCGTATCTTTACGCGCTTCGACCACTTCGTCTAAATAACAGATCGCGCCGTTTCTGACTGCCGTTGTGAGCGGGCCGTCGTGCCAGACGGTTTCTTCGCCTTCGAGCAGAAAGCGGCCGACGAGATCGGTCGAAGACAGATCTTCGTGACACGCGACCGTGATCAGCGGGCGATTCATCCGATACGCCATATATTCGACAAAACGCGTTTTGCCGCAGCCCGTCGGACCTTTGAGCATTACGGGCAATTTCGCCGCGTAAGCCGCTTCAAAAAGTTCGACTTCCTGATGGATCGGAAGATAATAAGGTTCGCTCTTGATTTTGTATTTTTCGACTGCAAGTTCCATATGTGAAGATTTATCTTATCATTCGCCTGAAATCAGTGGCAAAGGAAGAAGAAGAGAAGCTGGGACGGAGAGACGGAGCGACGAAGCGATGAAGAATTCTACACTCTCACTCCCAGCGCCCTATCTCAAGTCCTCTGCTCAGCGACTCACGGATTTTTTGGGCTGGTAAATAAACGTTTTTCTGAAAATGACAAGTTCGAAAAAAAATTGGGTGTAATACCTCAGTAAAAAGTTAAAAAAAGATTTATTGCCGACGCACGCAAGCGCGCATAAACTTCAAAGTTATGCAGTTGGCTGTCATTCGGAATAAGTGAAAAGTGATAGGTGATAGGTGATAGGTGATAAGTGGTTTTAACCTATCACCTATCACTTTTCACCTATCACTTATTCCGAACGTGATCGCTTTTATTTCTTAATTTAATTTTCAACAATTGATTTTTGCCTGGCAACTATTATTTGAGATTTCAGACCTGAGATTTCAAATTATAAAGAAACTAAATTTACAGAGTATTTAATTTGAGAAACAATGAAAGACCATCAGTCAATTGACAGATAATTTGAGGTCAGGAAGGACTCAAGCTTTGCGTCCGATTTAGTTGAAAAATATGAATTCCTAACTTTATTACTGAGGCATTACAATTGGGTGTCTGGCTAGGTTGTCTTTGAAAATTTGCGGAAGACAAATTGAAGGCAGAAATTAAACAAGATCAGCAACCCGAGCGCGGCGATATAAACCAGCCAGCCGAGGGCGTCGTGCAAAGATCCTTCGGTCGCCTGTTTGCCGTAATAAAAGGTGAGAACGCCGGTCGCCGTGACCCGCGCCGCATTCGTTAAAACCGCGATCGGAATCGCCGAAAGCATCAAGATCACGGCTCGCCAAAAGTCGGGGTTTTTTACGAAATCAAACCAGCCGGTGTCAGCCGCTACGCGTTTTGTCCGCGTGAAATAGGCGAGGATCAAGGCAAGCGTCATCAATGTCATCAAACTGCGGATTCCGCTGCACGCTTCGACCACTTCGAGCGCGATGACCTGCGTTGCGCCGTTTGGCAATATCTCGAAAACATTGCCTTTGCGAACGGTCGGAATTTCAAACAGCCGAATTCCCCAAACAGCGATCTGCGAAGCGTAGATCTGCAAAGGAAACGCGATCTTGTTAAAAATTATCTGCGGAATCGGGATTGCCAGAAGCAGTAAAACGAATGGCACGACGAGAAATCGTAAGATCCGCGCGCCGAAAAAATAGACGACGATGCCGCCGAGCATCAGAACAAAAGAAACACGCTGGGTAAAAAGTTCCGCGCCCAAACTTCCGCCCAAAAGCATCAGCATCGCAAAAAGAATCGCGCTGCCGCCGAGCAGAAAATTCGGTGTTTTGAGAATCTTTTGAAGCTCTTCCGATTCCATCCAAATGATAAAACCGATCACAAAAGGAACCAGCAAACCGTGCGAATAATTTTCGTCCGTCCACCAATCACGCCCGAGTTTCGCCAAAACGCCGGCATACAGAAACGCCAATGACAACCCGATCAAAACAGGTTTCCAGAGAGTCTTAAAATTGCTTGAATCTGAATTCATCGGCTTCACGGTTAAATGGCAGAAAACGTCAAATCGCGGCTAATTTCCGCAATTATTAGCTTAACACAGAAAAAATGCCGATAAATAAATGTCTTAAAAGTTTTGAGTCCCGCCTTCAGGCGGCTTTTCGTTCACTTTCAAATCGTATAAAAGATGAACGAAAAACTGCCGATGGTCATACATGCCTTTGAAACGATTTCAAAGAGTTTACGAAAGAAATCTAATTTCAACGCCCCAAAGCCGAATAGAAAGAACGATTCTTGCCACGCATAATATCCGCTAAGGCAATGTATCAAAAAAGTCTGGAGATTTGGCAAAAACTAAAGCACCAAGGAAAATTAGACGCGAAAAACTCGGGCAGGCCTGCTGAAATTTCGAAAAAATTGGCGAAAACGCAAAAATAGTCTGCTGAAATCAGCGAGGAATATCAGGAATAAGAAGATTTCGTTTGAAGGTATTTTTATGATTTTCGCCCAAGAATAAAATCTGCGATCTCGCGCAAGATTTCGGTCGGTCTTTCGATTTGCGCCAAAAATCCGATCGCTTCGGCGTGAACTTTTTCGGCCAATTTTCGGGTTTCTTCAATGCCGTAGATCGAGGGATATGTCGCTTTCTCGGCGCGTTCGTCCTTGCCGGCGGTTTTGCCCAACACTTCGGTCGTCTGCGTGATGTCCAGTAAATCGTCGGTGATCTGAAAAAGCAGTCCGAGTTTTGCGGAGTAATTTGTGATTGCTTTAAGTTCCGTTTCGCCGGCTCCGGCGATGATCGCGCCGCTTCGTGCCGACGCGCAAATCATCGCCCCGGTTTTGTTTTGATGGATTTTTTCCAGATCTTCGAGCGAAATCTCTTTGCCTTCGCCGTTCAGATCGAGCTGTTGTCCGTCAACCATTTTGGCGGCCGCGCCGGAGAGTTCGGCAATCAACTCGACGCGAATTTTATCGCTCAGATTTTCGTCTTCGGCAATCGCCCGAAAAGCCAGTGTTTGCAAAATATCACCGGCCAAAATTGCGGTTGCTTCGTCAAATTTGATATGACAGGTCGCGCGTCCGCGACGCAGATCATCATCATCCATCGCCGGCAGATCGTCGTGGATCAGCGAATAGGTGTGAATCATTTCAATTGCGGCCGCCGTGCGCAAAAGTTTTTTTTCATCCGCACCGAAAGCGTTACCAACTGCCAACACGAGCGCCGGACGAAAACGCTTGCCGCCCGCGAAAATGCTCCACCGTACGGCTTCGTAAAGCCTGACGGGCGCGGTTTCGGCGGACGGAATGAGTTTGTTTAAGGTTTCATCAACAATGAAACTTGCCTCCGCAAAAAACTTTTCCAGATCTTTCATGACGTCGCTCATTATCAGTTATCGCTTGCCGATTTCAAAAACCGCGTTGCCAATTTTCTTGTAATGCGCGGCAAAATAGTTTATAAATATTTGAAACTAATCAAACTAAATAGTCGATAAATTTAGTTTCTTTATTATTGGAAATCTCAGATCTGAAATCTCAAATAATAATTGCAAGGCGAAAATCAATTCTTGATCAAGTCAAAAAAATCAAGAGATATAATTTACACAGTATTAAAAGGAACAAAATATGACCAGAATGTCAAAAACTCTTTATATCGGCGCGTTAATTGTTACATTTATTTTTGTTTTTCTGTTTGGGATTCCGGCGCTTTTCTTATTGGACAGCTACAAGATCCCGAGAGATCTGGGGATAAATGATGACGTCACCAGTCTTTTGGTCGGAGTCTTGCTTTTTTTATCCATCGCGCCCTTTCTGATTACCCAAATTATTCTTACATTTCTGATTATTTACAAAATGTGGGCGTCAATTCAAGGCGGACGGGCGACCCGTGCGACTCCGGGCACGGCACTCGGATTTCTTTTTATTCCGTTTTTCAATCTTTATTGGCTTTTTCAAGTCTGGGGCGGTTTCCCGACCGACTACAATCGTTATGTTGACGAATATTCCTTGCCGGTACCGAAGCTCTCGAATGGA
>JANLTD010000603.1:0-3938 GCA_031362765.1 Acidobacteriota bacterium
CACCTGGTTTTATCAACACTTCACACTAACGACGCGCCTTCGACAATTTCGCGGATGGTCAATATGGGAATTGAACCGTTCCTGGTCGCGACTTCCGTCAATATTATTCAGGCACAAAGACTTATCAGAAGAATTTGTAAAGATTGCAAAGAAGAAATTCACGTTCCGGCGGAAGGATTGGTTGAAATCGGATTTTCTGCAGAAGAAGCAGGGGAAATCAAATCTTACAAAGGAAAAGGCTGTCAGATCTGTAATGGTACAGGGTTTAAGGGCAGAGTCGGTTTATATGAAGTAATGGAAATTACGGACGAACTGCGCGAACTTATCATCATCGGCGCGAGTGCGATCGAACTAAGAAGAAAAGCGATCGAGTGTGGAATGTTGACCTTGCGTCGTTCGGGGCTTCAAAAACTTCGCGAAGGAATTACAACGATTGAAGAAGTGGTCAAGGAAACGGTTTTATAAATGGAGGAAGTATGATTAGGGCAATTGCATTATCTTTAGCTTTGTTGATTGGAATTGGTGTGATAGTTCCGCTGGCAACTGATTACGCCGAAGCAGGTGCGAAAAAACACCGCAAATACACGAAAAAGAAAAAGAAGATCAAAAAATATTCGAAACGCTGGTGGCGTTTGTATCGGGCGCGCGTGAAACGTCAAAAGACTTTGCAGGCTCGCAAACGGAGTTTGCGTTTGCGTCAAATCAGATTAGCGCGAAGCAACCGTGAAAACCGCGAGACGCCGGTCAGAAAATCGAAACAAGTCGTCCAAAAGTTTGTTAAGGAAGATACCACTCCGGCACTTTTGCCGTCAGGCGAAACAGCGCCGAAAACCTGGAAGAAAAGCCCGTCAACGCAAGCCGAATTACAATTTCGGGTTGATGACGATAACGGTTCACAGCTTGGATCGGCTTCGATTTCGGTCGTTGGTCCGTCAATGGGCAGCGACGATGGCAGCGGAAGAGTTAAAACGGTCGGCGGCGTTCCGACGACAAGTTTGCGCCGTAATGTAATTGACCGGATGATCAAGGAAAACGGATGGGTCGTCAACGATTATCAAAAAGAGATCGGCGGCAAGAAAGTTTACGTGGTCGTCGCGCAGTCGGAAGGCGCCGGGGGGCAGATTCAATCGAGAGTTTTCTACTTTGCCGAAGCTGACGGACGAATCTACAGCGTTTCGACGAATGCGCCGAACGATTCCTCTGAACGGCTCGCCGAAGAATCTGAAAAAGTTATCAATTCGCTTGTTCGCTCACGGCAAAACCCTCAACAGGCGGAACTTAAATAAAGTAGAGAGTGGAGAGTAAAGAGTGGAGAGTCGGATGATTTCTCCCTCTGCTCTCTACTCTCTACTCTCTACTCTAAAATTATGAATTTTGATCAACAAAATCCTGAATCACAAATCACGCTTCCGGAACTTCTGCGGAAAATGACCGATAAAGGCGGTTCTGACTTGCATTTGACGACAAATTCGCCGCCGCAAGTGCGCGTTCACGGACATCTCAGCGCCCTCGAAGGCTATCGTCCGATGTCTGCCGCTGAGACCAAACAACTCGCCTATTCGGTCTTAACCGACGCGCAGAAACATCGTTTTGAAGAAAATCTCGAGCTCGATTTTTCGTTCGGTTTGAAGGGAATGTCGCGTTTTCGTGCCAATCTTTTTAATCAGAAAGGTGCCGTTGGGGCGGTATTTCGCGCAATTCCCTACGAAATTAAATCTTTTGAAGCTTTGGGACTTCCGCCGGTGGTTTCGGATCTATGCAAAAAACCGCGCGGTTTGGTGCTTGTCACCGGTCCTACCGGTTCGGGTAAATCAACCACGCTCGCGGCGATGGTTGATAAAATCAATATTGAACGTCACGACCATATTCTGACGATCGAAGATCCGATCGAATTTCTCCACAATCACAAAAACTGTATCGTCAATCAGCGCGAGGTCAACTCCGACACCCATGGGTTCGGTGCTGCACTTCGCACCGCGCTTCGGCAAGATCCGGACGTTGTGCTGGTCGGTGAAATGCGCGACCTTGAAACAATCGAGATGGCTTTACGAATTGCTGAAACAGGTCACTTAACATTTGCCACGCTACACACAAACTCGGCATATTCAACGATTAACCGCATCATTGACGTTTTCCCCGCCGGGCAGCAATCGCAAGTTCGGACGCAGCTCTCGCTGGTTCTTGAGGGAATTATGTGTCAATCGCTTTTGGCGAAGGCCTCGGGTGACGGACGCGCGATGGCACTCGAAATTCTGATACCGAATCCGGCGATCCGCAATCTGATTCGTGAAGACAAAATTCACCAGGTATATTCGATGATGCAAACCGGACAGGATAAATACGGAATGCAGACGTTCAATCAGGCACTTGCGACACTTTACCATAAACGCATTATCACGCTTGAAGTCGCGATGCAAAGAAGTTCAAACGCGGATGAACTGCGCGAGTTGATCGAACGCGGTTCGGGAATTAACCAATCGTATTCGGGGCCCGGACAAAAACCCGGTTCGGCGCAGGGCAGTCCGTATATGCAAGGTCGGACCATTGGTCAACGTCCGCCGGTTCGCTAAAAATTAATTAATTTCAAATCAGATCTCAGTCTGAAATCCAGAGATCCAACAGGAGCTAAAAGAGAAAAAATGCCAACATTTGTATTTAAAGGTCGTAATCGCTTAAACGAGATGGTTTCCGGTGAGAGAGACGCTGCCAGTCAGGACGAACTTCGCGCGCTTTTGCGTCGCGAGCAAATCGTGATGACGCAAGCCTCAGAAAAAGGACGCGAAATCGCGATTCCGAAACTTGGCCGCAGTAAAAAGGTCAAAGCCAAAGAATTAGCTGTTTTCACGCGCCAATTTTCAGTTATGATTGATGCGGGTTTACCGCTTGTGCAATGCATAGATATTTTGGGAGAGCAGCAGCAAAATACTTTTTTCAAAGACGTTTTGCGACAGGTTCGCCAAAATGTCGAAGAGGGTGCAACGCTTCACTCGGCGCTGGAAAAACATCCAAAGGTTTTCGACCGACTTTATTCGCATATGGTCGAAGCCGGCGAAACGGGCGGTGTTCTGGATTTGATTCTTCAGAGGCTCGCTACTTTAATCGAAAAAGTTGTTAAACTGAAACGCAGCATCGTTTCGGCTTCGATCTATCCGGCCGCGGTTATTCTTGTCGCGATCGGTGCCGTCGCAATTATCATGGTTGTCGTGATCCCGCAGTTTGAGGTGATCTTTCTTGGTCTTCTCGGTCCGGGCGAAGCCTTGCCGCTTCCGACGCGGATCGTGATGGGAATCAGCGGTTTTCTTGCCGGGTGGGGCGGACTTGCTTTGCTTGTTTCGCTGATTGGCGGCTCGATCGGTATCGGCACTTACTACAAAACACCGACGGGGCGTTGGCAAATTGATACCTTGATGTTGAAGCTACCGATTTTCGGAAGCATTCTGCGTAAGATCTCGGTTGCCCGGTTTGCCCGAATTTTATCAACGTTACTTTCGTCGGGCGTGCCGATCTTGCAATCGCTCGATATTACGGCAAGAACAGCCGGAAACGTCGTCGTCGAAGACGCGATCCTGAAAGTTCGAGCCGGTGTCGAACGCGGTGAAAACTTCGTTGAACCATTAAAGGCGACAAATGTTTTCCCGCATATGGTCGGACAAATGATCGGTGTCGGTGAGCAAACCGGCGCACTTGACGCGATGCTCGGCAAAATTGCCGATTTTTACGAAGACGAAGTTGATACGGCGATCGCCGATCTACTGTCGATGATCGAACCCGTCCTGATCGCCTTCCTCGGCGTGACGATCGGTTCAATCGTGATTTCGATGTATCTGCCACTGTTCACACTGATCGGTAAGCTTGCCGGCGGCGCGAAATAAAAGTCTTGTCGAAGGACAGTAGAATTCGAACAAAAAAGAGCGGCTTCAATTGAAGCCGCTCTTTTT
>JANLTD010000862.1:0-2717 GCA_031362765.1 Acidobacteriota bacterium
TTTATAAATCATCCGCGAAAGTCCGCCTAATCCGCGTTTGTCCGCGTCCTATTTCTTTGTTTCTGATACAGGGCTTTCCTATAAAAATAAATTGCCTCCAACTTTAGTTGGAGGTTATGAAAATGGAGAGCGCAGGCTTGAGCCGAATTTCTGGAAAAAATAAAATTCCGCTCGGCTTGAGGCCAATTTGTGCTAAAGCAAAAAGGATGATTGATAAATTTTCCTCTTCGGCTCAAGCCGTGCTTGAAATTTCAAATGATCGTCCAACTAAAGTTGGAGGCAATTTATAAAAAATACAAGTTTTAACGACAAATTTTTATAGGAAAACCCTGGTTTCTGATACTTGATATTAATTTTCAACCGATTTTCCTGCATTTCGGGTTTCTACTCTTGATTCGCATTTGTAGATAAACACAAATAGTCGCGCTAGAATCGAATTAAATCATTCTCGGCCAAAACTGGGAATTTTCCGGGAAATTTATGAAAGATCAAAAACCAAACAGACGCGAATTCTTAAAGTTGAGCGCCGCCGGTCTCGCCTCGCTCTCCATTCTCAAACAATTGAGTCCGACTGAAAGCGCATTCGCGGCACTGCCGATCGAATTGAACGAAATGACCGTCTTCGAGATGCAGAACGGGATGAAGTCGGGAAAGTTTTCCGCGCGGATGCTCGTCGAAGCGTATCTCGAACAGATCAAACAGATTGATCCGAAAATAAACTCCGTGATCGAGATCAATCCGGACGCACTCACAATCGCCGATCGATCGGATAAAGATCGAAGGCGCGGCAAAATTCGTTCGATGCTGCACGGCATTCCGATCTTGATCAAAGACAACATTGATACCGCCGACAAGATGAAAACGACCGCCGGAAGTCTCGCGCTTGTTGACGCGCCGACTCCGAAAAAGGATGCTTTCGTCGTCAAACAACTACGAAAAGCGGGCGCGATCATCATCGGCAAAACTAATTTAAGCGAATGGGCGAATTTTCGCTCGACCAAATCAATCAGCGGTTGGTCGGGACGCGGCGGGCAGACGAACAACCCGTATATTCTGACCGAAAATCCGTGCGGTTCGTCGGCCGGCACCGGCGCGGCCGTTTCCGCCAATCTTGCGGCGATCGGTGTCGGAACTGAAACCAACGGTTCGATCATCTGTCCGGCGACGCGCAACGGCATTGTCGGCATCAAACCGACGCTCGGACTTGTTTCCAGAAGTGGAATTATTCCCATCGCGCATACGCAAGATACTGCCGGACCGATGTGCCGCACTGTTACGGATGCGGCGATTTTGCTCGGCGCGATCGTCGGTCGCGACAAAACGGATGCGATTACGAGCGACAGCAAAAAAGGCGAAAAAGATTACACGCGCTTCTTGGATGCAAACGGCTTGAAAAACGCCAGAATCGGCGTCGCGCGTCAATACATCGGAAATAATGCCAAGGCAAAGGAATTATTTGAAAAAAATCTCGAAACTTTGAAAGCGAATGGCGCGACTTTGATTGATGTTACTTTCACCGAAGATTACAGCAAAATGAGCGATGACCGCCTGCTAGTTTTGCTTTATGAATTCAAAACCGATCTCAGTAAATATCTTGCTGCGCGTGGTTCAAACAACAAAACGCTCGCCGATCTGATCAAATTCAACGCCGAAAATAAAGAAAAGGAATTGCCGCTTTTCGGCCAGGAAATTTTTGAAATGGCACAGGCAAAAGGCGATCTGACCGACAAAGTTTATACGGACGCGCTCGCCAAAATTAAAGCCGCAACCCGCGAAAAGGGAATTGATGCGGTAATTGCAAAAGACAAACTCGATGCGATCGTTGCTCCGGCAGGCGGCTCAACGTGGTCAATTGCGGCCGTCGCCGGTTATCCGTATATCACAGTTCCCGCAGGTTTTATAGGTGAAATGCCCGCCGGAATCGGCTTTTTCGGCCGCGCCTTCACCGAACCGAATCTGATCAAATTCGCTTACGCCTTCGAGCAAAAGACCAAAGCCCGAAAACCGCCACAGTTTTTGGCGAAAACGCCAAATCCCTAAGAAACTTTGCCCACGAAACACATGAAACAAACGAAAAGATTGGAAGTAAATTTTTATTTCTTTCCTCTTTTTTTCGTATCTTTCGTGTGTTTCGTGGGCAAAAAATTAGATCCCGACTTCCGCTTTTGCTTCGGCGAATTTTTCGACTGCAAACTGCAGATCTTTTAACGAATGCGCCGCCGGAATCTGCGTTCGGATTCGCGCTTGACCTATCGATAAGAAAGGAACTGTTTAGAATATTTGCCGGATTTTTTGGAATATAACAGGCATCACTCTAAACCAACCCGTTTGACCAAAACCTCAAATCGCGGATCGGAGTGAAGCGAATCGAGAGACGGATCAACTTTGATAACATTTAATGAAGACCTACGTTGTTCGTAGGCTTTATTAAGATACTCAAACGCCTTATCCTTATCTCCGAGTTTGGCGTTAAAGCAAGCGATTTCGTAGAGCAAGTCGGGATTATTATCAACCTTTATTATTTTCTCGTCTTGTTTGATAACCTCGCGCAAAATTCCTTTGACACCAAATTTTTGATAAGCCGTTTGATATAACCGGATGGTTTCAGGATCGGTTTTGATTTGAGTTTGATATTTTATAAACCATTCGTAGGCTTCCAATTCATTCCCCTGAGCATCGGATATAACCCATAACCAAAAATATGGAAAATAAATACT
>JANLTD010000635.1:0-4593 GCA_031362765.1 Acidobacteriota bacterium
TTTCGTGTGTTTCGTTTGCAAAATATCGTTTTTATGTTTACCTTGTCGAGTTTCCAAACAGCTTCTGAGTGAGATAATTGACAATGCGAAAGGATTTTTGCTGTTCGGGTTTGACCAAACAACTTCTATCAGTTAAAACAATTCGTGATAGAATACGTTTCAGACAAGACCGAACGTTTTATTCATAACCAGGATCCGACAAGTTATAATCCGAAAAATATGAGAATTTGCCCGCAATGCCGTGCCCGGTTTGAAGAGGATATGAATTTCTGTCTGCAGGACGGCACGCCGCTGATCGAAGAGGAACAATTTACAAATCTGACGGAAAGTTTCAGCGAAAAAACGCTCAGTCTGCCGCCGAATCCGAATCTGCCGCCGACAATTCTGCCGACGCAAGATTTTTATGCGACGCGCAATCCGCCGACCGCCGAGCAATCAATCCAACCGACCGTTGCGCTGAGCAATCAACCGACCGCATCGGCAAAGATGGAAACGTCACCCGTTTTTGCATCGCTGACAACCGATTTGGAGAATTCAAGATCGCGCAGTAATGTGATGGTCGCGTCTTTCGTCGGCATCCTGGCCTTGATAGGAACGGCGATCGGCGGTGTTTGGTGGGTTTCGGACAGCAAAAAAAATACCGACCAATCGTTAGCCAACACGACGGTTCAAAATCCGGCGACGGCTGTCAACAAAAATTTGGATTCGGGCTTTTCAACCGCCACTAATTCAACAACTTTCGGCAATCAAGCAGAAACAAATTTTAAATCAGAGGCAAACGGCAACCAGAGACTTTCGACGCCAACTCCGGCCGAGACAACAAAACAGACGCCGGTCAAAGAAACCGATGATAAACCGACTCCGAAAACTGCCGTTCCGGAAGAAACCGAACCGCCGCCCGATCGAAATCTGACTCCGAAACCCGTTCCGAAAACAATTTCAGGCGGGGTCGTCAACAGTAGAGCAACTTCTCTGACAAAACCCGAATATCCGGCGGCGGCAAGAGCCGTGCGGGCAAGCGGTGCGGTCAATGTCCAGGTCACGATTGATGAAAACGGCAATGTTATTTCGGCGAGTGCCGTCAGCGGCCATCCGCTTCTAAGGAGTTCGGCGGTCAATGCGGCGCGTTCGTCGAAATTTAGTCCGACGATGCTCTCCGGTCAGAAGGTCAAAGTAACGGGAGTCATAGTTTATAACTTTGTTCCCTGACACGGATTGTTCAAATCTTCGAAAATAGTGATAAAATCAAATTTAATTGTTCTTGAAAATCAAAAAAGAATTTTGCGAAAACAGAAAATATGAAATTCTGCCCTACTTGTGAAACCCGATACGATGAAGAAATTCTGCGTTTTTG
Source organism: Acidobacteriota bacterium (assembly GCA_031362765.1). Classification (GTDB taxonomy): domain Bacteria; phylum Acidobacteriota; class Blastocatellia; order Pyrinomonadales; family Pyrinomonadaceae; genus JAFDVJ01. Next base: position 1,355 of record JANLTD010000635.1, read on the forward strand.
CACCAAAGACGGTGCGCCGTTGATTGACGAAAATCAGCCGAATTTCACGGAAATGCCAAGCGACAGTCAGGCCGCTTCGGACAATGACCCGGGCGAGGACACGATGGTTCGCTACAAACCGCCAAAGAATATTCTCGACCCCGAACCGCAGCCCGAAATAGACCGCAGCGAAGCACCGCGCATCGTCATTCCGATGACCGACGATAAAAAAGAGCAGCAGAATGTCCGCGCCCGCAACATTCCGCCGTATCAGCCGCTGCCGTCAGAACCGAACACCGGCAAGGTCGTCGCACTGACCATTTTGGGAACGCTGACACTCCTCGCCTTCGTTCTCGGACTTGTTTGGTTTCTGCGCAGTGAAGACTCGTCAAACAACAAAAATGTGAGGAACGTCACCACCAATCCGCCCGACCTAAATCTGAATACTAATCTCAATGTCGGCGCAAGCAACGTCAGTATTACAAGCAATTCAAATTTTAACGTCAGCACCAATTTCAACCTCAATACAAATATCAAAACGCCGTCACCGACGCCAAAACCGAGCCCGAGTCCGAGCCCGAGTCCGAACGCCAATGCCAATATCGGCAACACCAACATAATGGGAACACCGACGCCAACGCCGAAACCGCCGGTCACCGCGACACCGACAGCACCGAGTGCGACCCCAAAAGTCACGCCGACACTCGACAAAACAGGTCGTCCGCCCGCTAATTCAAGAGAGAGATAATATTCTCCGAAGAAAGAGACTGTGCCTCGCTTTTAGCGACAGAAAGCACAGTCTCTCTAAACTTGAGAGAGGCGACTACACATCAGCGGGCATAACCCGAAATTTCAACTTCGAATGTAAAGTAATACCAACTTGCACAAATAAAAAAAGGGAAATCTCACCGTTAAGCAGGCGGTCTGTTTTCCTTTTTTATCATGCAACTTGATACAAGTAAAATTGTTCTATCGGGTAATTTATCTCGTCAGTTCTTCAATTTATTCGACAAACTCCAAAGCCTTTTCAACGGCTTTGCGCGGGTCAATGACGCCCCAGCCTTGACGGTCAACTTCGTAATGCGGCAGGCGTTCGGAGGTTGAAATGAGTATTCTTTTGACTTGCTGCGGCGTCAGCTTCGGGTTCGCTTCGAGCATTTGGGCGATCACGCTCGAAACTATCGGCGCGGCGAAAGATGTGCCGTCAACATATTTGTAATTTTTTGTGATGACATTTTCGCGACGGATCTTGAGCGCGATGATCTGGCGGATCGAATGCACCGGACGGTCGAACGCGGCATCAAGTTCACCGTCAATCCCCTGATTTTCCCTGATAATATTGTGCAGTTCGTCGTCGTCTGCTTTATCTAATTTTTCCAAAAGATCCGCCTGACTAGCCGTCGGCGTGTTCGGCAAAATCGGGGCGGGAACCCAGATCGAAGGCGCGATGACTTCGGGTTTTTGCAAGCCATCCAAAGTCGGGCCATAACTTGAGCGGTACATTCCGCGTTTTGCCCGATTGATCGAATTGTTGTCGTCGAGCCCGCCGACCGCAATGCACGAAGGCGCGCTCGCCGGCGGAAAGACCGGATGAGTCGGCAGATGCCCCGCGTTGCCGACCGCGCAAACGATCGTCAAGCCTTGTTTGGCACATTCTTCGACCATTTGCGAAAGCGAATCGTGCAGATAAGACTGCTCGAAATCGCCGCCTGCCGAAATATTGACGATCTTGATCTTATATTTTGTACGATTCGACAAGATCCATTCGAGTCCGTCCTCGATATTTTGCTCGGTGATTCGCCCCGTACGCGCTAATTTCACCAAAACAACATCAGATTCGGGCGCGATTCCGCGATAAAATCCGTTTGAAAGAGAACCGTTGCCGGCGGCGACGACCGATGTCATCATTCCGTGCCAACTCGCGACATCCGCCTGAAAGAGCGTTGTGACATCGCCGTCGTCCGCCATCATATTTCGATAACCCAGTATCCGGTTGTTCGGCGTGGTCAGATCAACGTGCGGATAAAACCCCGAATCAAGAAACGCAATGGTCACCCCTTTGCCCGTGAAACGCTCGTCAGAATCAAGCCGCAGCGGCGTTGACAAAACGCGTGAACCATCCTTTTGCAAAGCCGCGCCCTGAATTATCTGGTCTTTGGCGCGTTCAAAAAGCCGCACGCAGCGGGCACAGACGGCTTCAAAAACATTCGTGTCAGGCGCATTTGCCCGGATCAGTTTTTCAATATCTTCTTCCAAAACGCGAAGCGGAACAAATTCGTCATTCGTTTCGCGCGAACAAACCGGACATACCTGTTCGCCGGCGGCAATGTCGGCGCTGGTTGTCGGACGCTGAAATTGGATTGATTCGTGCAGAGTCATTTTTGCGATTTAAGTTTTCCACAAACAACGGTTAAAATCAATGATGGTTGAGTTCCAAGTTCAAAGTTTCAAGTTCCAAGTTAAAAAAGTCTTAAATTTCGGAGATTGTAACAAAAAAACTTGGAACTCAAAACAAAAAAACTTGGAACTTGAAACTTGGAACTTGGAACTTTAAGATTATGAGTCGAAAAAAAGTAGGCCTCGCACTTTCGGGCGGCGCGGCGCGTGGTTTCGCGCATCTCGGAGTTTTACGAGTTCTCGTCGAACACAAGATACCGATTGATTTTATCGCCGGAACAAGCGCCGGTTCGATCGTCGGCGCGGCTTTCGCCTGTGGTTTGAGTGTTGACCAGATCATCGAAATCGGTAAAAAAATGAGTTGGTTCAAGGTTTCGGGTTTTCCGTATTCGGCAAAAGGTTTGCTTTCAAACGCGCCGATGGGCGAACTTCTAAAGAAAAGTCTGCCCTTTCAAAATATCGAAGATCTGCCGATTCCGTTTGCGGCGGTCGCCTGCGCACTCGAAACCGGCGAAGAGATCGTCTTCAAAGACAAAGGCGATCTGTCAACTGCGCTGCGGGCGAGCTGTGCGATTCCGGGCGTTTTCGTTCCGGTCGAACACGACGGAAAGAATCTGATTGACGGCGGCGTGGTCGCTCTCGTCCCTGCCAAAACCGTCAAAAAAATGGGCGCGGAAATTATCATCGCGGTTGATGTCAATGCTTGCGGCGCGACTTATTGGAATTCGCCCACAACATTCCTCGGTGTTCTTTTCCAATCAACAATGATGCTGCTCCGCAACGCCGGAAAAAGTCAGCATTACCGCGCCGATGTCGTCATCATTCCAAAAATCGCGCATCTCAGACCAGATGAAATCGGCAAG
>JANLTD010000653.1:0-6596 GCA_031362765.1 Acidobacteriota bacterium
GATGAAGCAAAACGCAAACGCTCAATCGAATTGGTTGATGTGATGGGAAATGCCGCGATCGGCAAAATCGTTTTGGATTATCCGAATGCGTATTTTGTTGATTATTTCGCACTTCTCAAAATCGGCGGCGAATGGAAAATAGTCAACAAATCTTTTCACGTACAGCCACGCTCAAATCCGGCGGAAAAAATCAGTTTCAAGGCGACGGAAGAAGAGAAAAAAGCGGTGGCAGTTCCGCTTGAAAACTATATCAAGGCGCACGCCGGCGGCGACGGAGAATTTATCCGCAAGGCTTTTCACACAGAAGCCAAAGTGATGTTTTCCGTGGATGGGAAATTTAATCAATGGTCGGCGGAAGAATTTGCGGCGCGTTTTACGGGGAAACCGGCGGCGGATGAAAATAAACGCAAACGCACTTTTGAAATTATTGACGTTGCGGGAAATGCCGCGATCGCCAAAGTCGTTCTTGATTATCCGACCGTCAAATTTACTGATTATATGACCTTGCTGAAAATTGACGGCGAATGGAAAATCATCAACAAAACATTTTCGTCGGAATCGAAATAGAAGTATTAAAGGAGAAAAAAATGAGAATATTTAGTTTGTTAATTTTAGTTTTAGTGTTCGGTTTGACGGCTTTTGCCCAATCGGACGAAGACCGCAATGCGGTTAAACAAGCCTGTTTGGATTATGTCGAATCGGTTTATGAAGTAAATCCGGCAAAGGCAGAGCGCAGCGTCCATCCTGACCTTGTAAAGCGCGGTTTTTTCATCAAAAAGAATGAAACCGCTTATTCACCGCATACGATGACTTTTACCGAACTGATCGAATTGGCGAAAACATATAACAAAAAAGGACAAGTATCGAAAGATGCGGTCAAAGAAGTTGTGGTTTTTGATGTTGCCGACCAGACGGCAAGCGCGAAAGTTACCGCTATTTGGGGAATTGATTATCTGCATCTTGCAAAATATGAAGGCAAATGGAAAATAATCAATATTCTTTGGCAAACACCGCCGAAAAAATAAATGTCGAAAATAGACTTCAATAAAATCTATTTATCTTTCTGGTTTTTGCAAATCAGCGGCTGGCTGATTTATATGGTGGTGATTTACATCACCTTTTTGACCGTTACCGGCAATTTTCTCAGCCTTTTCTATATCAAGTCTTTTCGGGCGGTAGTCGGTTTTTTTCTGACGCTGATTCTTTGGCGGATTTATCGGCGGACGGTCAATCGTCTTTCGTTAGGCTCGATAGTTTTAATAGTTTTGGTCTTGTCGGTGATTTTCGGTTTTGTCTGGGCTTCGATTGAAGAAGGTTATGTTTGGGCAATTTCCAATGAATACAATCTTTATAAAAGTCTGCCGCGAATGCCGAAAATTGCGCTTGATTATGCGATGACGATTACGGGTTGGAGCGCAGTTTATTTCGGCATCAAATATTGGCAAAAATCGCAAGTCGAGCAAGCAAACGCACTTCAGGCGACTGTTTTAGCCGATAAAGCCCAACTCGATGTTTTGCGCTATCAGCTTAATCCGCATTTTCTTTTCAACGCACTAAATTCGATTCGCGCTTCGGTTGACGAAGATTCGACGCGGGCAAAACAGATGATTACGCAGCTTTCCGAATTTCTCCGTTATTCGCTACTGCACGAAAGTACGAAAAAAATTCCGTTGCGCGAAGAAATCGAAGCTGTAAGAAATTATTTGGCGATTGAAAAGATTCGTTTTGAAGAAAAATTGGAAGTTGAGTTTGAGATCGAAAAAGCGGCGGAAGATTTTCGGGTTCCGTGTTTTATTCTGAATCCGTTGGTCGAAAACGCCATCAAACACGGGTTGCAAACGAGCGCAAAACCGCTGAAAATTAAAATTTCGGCGCGTGTTGTTGATGATAAATTGGTTTTGGAAGTCGTTAATTCGGGCAAACTGCTAAATGGTTTTGATTCAAACGGAACGAAAATCGGCTTAAAAAACGTCCGCGAAAGATTAGACAAACTGTTCGGCAAAAACGGTAAGTTCGAACTCAGACAAGACGGCGATTTCGTCAAAGCGCGAATTGAGATTGCACAATGAAATACAAAACGATTATTGTTGACGACGAGCGTCTTGCGCGCAAGGAAATGCGTCGATTGCTTGCGGAATTTGATGAAATCACCATTTCGGGCGAAGCGGAAAATCTGTCGGAAGCCGTGTTATTGATCGAAAATGAAAAGCCGCACATTGTTTTTCTCGACATACAGCTTGCGAATGAAAACGGTTTCGATCTGCTCGAAAAAACGGCGGCTGATTTCAAGCTCATTTTTGTGACGGCGTTTGATGCTTACGAGATTCGCGCTTTTGAGGTCAATGCGCTCGATTATCCCTTAAAACATGTCAATACCGAACGTTTGGCGAAAGCGATTGAAAGATTAAACGAGGAAAAAGGAGACGCAAAAAACGAGCTTCGACCGCTCGAATTCGATGATCGGATCTTACTCGAGCTCGGGAATCGTTCCGTTTTTTTAAGGGTTTTCGATATTTCCTACATCAATTCTTCGGGCGATTATTCGGAAGTTTTTACCGTTTCGGGAAAGAAATTTTTGCTTGAAAAGCCCTTGCGCGAATGGGAAGAACGTCTGCCCGAAAAGAATTTTTTACGCATTCATCGGCAGACAATCATCAATTTGGAACAAATCGAAGAAATCGAAAGTTGGTTTAACCGGACATTTCAGGTGCGCCTCAAAAATTTCCGCGAAACACTTGCCGTCAGTCGTCGTTATGCGGTAAAACTCAAGAGTAAATTTACTTGAAATGACAAAAAACGAACTCCGCAAAATTTATCTCGAAAAACGGAAAACTCTCGCGCCGGAGGAAATAAAGCAAAAAAGTCTGCAAATTACCGAAATATTTTTCCAAAGTTTCGATTTGCGGCGAATCAATTTTCTGCATTGCTTTTTGCCGATCAAAAAGTTTAACGAAATTGATACGCGAATTATTTTTGAAAGAGTCTGGCGGGAATTTCCGCAGATCGAAACTTTAGTGCCGCGCGTGAATTTTCAAACGAACGAGATCGAGAATTTAACATTCACGGCGCGAACCGAACTCGTTAGGAACAATTGGCAGATTCTCGAACCCACACACAATGAATCTATTGCAAGCGAAAGGATTGACGCGGTTTTAGTGCCGCTTTTGTGTTTTGATTCGCACGGATTCAGAGTCGGCTACGGCAAGGGTTTTTACGACAAACTTTTAGCAACCTGCCGCACGGATTGCTTAAAGATCGGTCTGAGTTTTTTTCCACCTTTGGAAAACATTGCGGATGTCAACGAATTTGACATAAAACTCGATTTTTGTGTAACGCCGGAAGACCTAGTTGACAGTTGGCAGCGGCAGTTGGCAGTTTGATTTACCCTTGATGAAGTGATCGAGTTTGACAATCACCTGGTGGCAGTTGGCAGCCGCAGGCAGTTAAAACAAAGCTGCCAACTGACGCTGCCATTTACCGACTGATTTTATTTGTCTCTCAAAATGTCGCGGATCTCGGTCAGTAAAACCTCTTCCGCACTTGGGCCAGCGGCAGCGGCTTCGGCTTGAAGGCCTTTGAACATTTTCACGGCATACCGTGCGAGCATAAACATCAAAAACGCGACGATCACAAAATAAATAAATTCGTTGATAACCTGCCCATACATAATCAAGGGCTGTTTGGCTTTGACCGCCGCATCAATTTGTTCCGGCGTTGCGACCGGCATATCGCCAAGATTGATAACCTTGCTCTTTAAGTCAATTTTGCCGGTCAGAATGCTGACAAACGGCATAATGATTCCGTCGGTAAAAGATTTCACAACTGCACCGAAAGCGACGCCCATAATGACGGCAATTGCCAAATCAAGAATATTTCCTTTTGCGATAAACGCTTTAAAATCGTTCCACATATTTGTAAACTTCTCCTTGTTCTATTGTTTTGGAAAAACGGGGCAATAATTGAAAACTACTCTAATTTATCGGCAAGGTCAAGATTGTCCGGTTAACGGGAAGCTTTATCAATTTGTAATTTAAGCCGGCACGACGGCGGCTTCGAGTTTGCAGTCAAAAGCCGCTTCGAACATATCTTTTTTTAACGCGATGGCTTGCAGCTCCGCTTTGAGGTCGTCGTTGGAGATCAATCGAAAAGTCAAATTTTGTTCGCGGCGTTTGAATTTGATATCTTTGATACGGCTTTCGTAGCCGTGGTCGAGCGCGTCGGCAAGCCGCAGAATTGCGCCGAGTTGGGCGACAGGTTTGCGGTCTTTTTCAAGCAGTTTCATAAAATCCGTGTGCGATTCCTTTGGCATCGAACCGCGATGATAACGTGCAATATTCGCAATGAAAAGTTTCTCGGGCTCGGTAAATCCCGTGATTTCCGAATTTTTTATGAGATAAAACGAATGTTTGTGATGCGATTCGTGCGAGATGTGATAGCCGACATCGTGCAGCAGCGCGGCCGCGGAAAGAAGTGTCCGCCAGTGACGTTGGAGATCGTAAAGCGGGGCGATCTGGTCAAATATCTTTTCCGCCAGATCGGCAACCTGAAGCGCGTGGCGTTCTTCGTAGCCGTAACGCCGGCCGATCGCGAAAACGCCACGCAGACGTTTATCCAAAACGTCGGGAACGGGCGGCAGCGATTCGGCTTCGATTTCTCTCAAATAGTCAATAATTACGCCTTCGCGAAGCGCGAAAACGCACGGCTGCAGAGTTTCGATTTTCAAAGCCCGCATCACATTTTCCAAGATCTGTCCGCCTGCGACGATGACCTCGGCGCGTTGAGCACTGATGACGGGAAGTTTAACGCGTTCTTCGAGCGGAATCCGCGCCAGCATTTCGTTGAGCGCTGATAACCTTTTTATCGAAATCGAAGGTTTTTGCTGTGTGTTTTCAGCATTTTGAAAATTTGCGAGCGACACAAGATTCAAGATCGTTCCTGAAGTTCCGGTGGAAATCTGCCACGTTTCGTTCTTTATTTTGCGTAACGGGTGTTCGAGCGCAAAGGCAATTTCAAGGCGTAGATTTTCGAGTTCTTTTTTCTTTGGCGGATTTGAAAGGATAAATTCTTCGGTCAAACCGACCGCGCCGAGCTTCATCGAAAAAAGTTTGTGAGGTTCGCCGTCGCGCATCAGTGAAAGCTCAGTTGATCCGCCGCCGATGTCAATATTTAAAAGCGAGCCTTTTTGAATATTAAAATTCTGCGCGGCGGCAATGCCGATGAGACGCGCTTCTTCGAGCGATGAAAGAATTTCGACCGTCACGCCGGTGCGTTTTTCGATTTCGCTGACAAATTCGGCGGAATTTTCGGCTTCGCGGACAGAAGCAGTTGCAACGGCAATAATTGAATCGGCGTTGCGGCTTTCGGCAATCGACCGAAATTTGGCGATCGCGTCGGCCGAGAGACTAATCGCTTCCGGCGAAAGACGATGTGTTTTCAGGGTTTCGTGCCCGAGTCGGACGCGTTCGCGCTCCTGCGAAATGACCGTAAAGGAATCGCTCGCGGCGGCCTGAATAATAGCAAGTTTAAGCGAATTTGAGCCGATGTCAATGGCGGCAATGGTTTGTGTTTTCATCTTTTAAGTTGATAATAAAACATATTTACCCGGAATTTCTAATTATAGTTTATGAAAGTTTTTGAATTAATGACGATTGAAGTCGGAGCTTGCGGTTTGGACGATGATTTGACGCGCGCGGCACAAATTATGTGGGATAAAGATTGCGGCATTGTACCGGTCGTTGATGCGGAAAAACGTGTTATCGGCGTGATCACTGACCGCGATGTTTGCATCGCGGCCGCGACCCGCAACCGCCGGCCATCGGAGATAAAGGCAAGGGAAATGAATTTTCGCGCACCCGTGGTCTGCACGATGGAAGATGATTTGAAAGATGTTCTGCGAAAAATGCGAAAATACAAGGTGAAACGGTTGTGTGTGACAAATCAGCTTAATGAATTGCTCGGAATTATTTCCCTGAACGACATTTTATTGAAAGCCGGTGAGAAAAAAAGCGTCCGCAAACTGATCTTTTCGACTTTGAGGGCGCTTGCCAAACCCGCGCCGATCGTGCTTTGCGAAGAAACTGATGCAGCTATTTGCGATGATTGAATATTTTTGTAATGCGTCAGTAAAAAGTTATTTTCAAGGGCAGCTAGGCTTAAAGACTGGAGCGCGAGCATCCTTGCTTGCCATGAGTGTTGCTTCAACGCGAAAAAGCCTTGTCAAATTCGATGGCTTGAGGCTCATGCACGCTGTTTTCGCGCTCTGCGCTCATGGCAAGCAGGGATGCCTTGCGCTCCAGTCTTTACGTTTTCGTTTTCTGTGGGCGTAACTTTTCAGTGACGCATTACACATTTTTGACAAATGTAATGGATTTTTCTTTTCGCTTCATATTAGGACTTACGCAAAGTTCATTTTTGTCGCTGAAAGCGACTAATTTAATAGCGTCGGGTGCAACCCAACGTTGAAACCGAAAATCGCTCCGACGCTGTAAGTGTCGAACAAATTGCTAACAAATTCGTCCCTTTCCGAGGACGCGACGCTTGATTGTCGGGTCGTCGGGTTTCACCCGACGCTATTAAATTTGTCACCTTCGGCGACT
>JANLTD010000685.1:0-3504 GCA_031362765.1 Acidobacteriota bacterium
GGCGACGGACGCACGGATGCGGCAGTTACACGCGCCATCAATGGACAGCGCGTTTTCTTTATTCTGCAAAGCTCAAACGGCGAACCGCGCTACGAAACTTTTGGACTTCAAGGCGATTTTTAACCGGAAAACATTGTATCATTCGTTTTGAGGTAAAAAAATATGCAGACAATCAGCGTCAGCGAATTGCAAACTAATTTGGGTTTGTATTTGGAAAAGGTGAAAGACGGTGATGAGATTATCGTTGAAGAAACGGGCGAAGCAATCGCCCAAATCTTGTCTTTTGATGAAAATAGCGAGGAACAAATTCTCGTTTCGCAAGGTTTTATGACTTTGCCGAAAAAAGAATTGCCCGAAGATTTTTGGGAATCGGACGCGCCTGAAATTCCTTTGGAAAAAATAGTCAAAGCAATCCGTGGCGAACGTGATGAATATGCCAAGCAATTCAACTATGATTTGGATTTGATATTTGAAGATTTACAGAAAAAACAAAAGGAAAGCGGGCGAAAATACGTTTCGTTTACTGATAAGAAAAACAAATATACAAAAAAAGTTGCCTGAAAATGTATTCATCAATCCATTTCAACGCCAAACCGCGCGCCACAACCAACGCTTCGAAACCGGAAGTTTTAGAAAAACTACGCCAAATTGTCGGCGCGGAAAATGTTCTGGTTGACCCGGAAAAGGTCGAACCATATGGCGCGGATGCCGTCAAGGAGAAATTTCCGCCCGAAGCGGTTGTTTTTCCCGAAAGCACCGATGAGATGGTGCAAATCTTAAAGCTCGCCAATGAATATTTGTTTCCCGTGACGGCGCGCGGCGGCGGTGTCGGTTACACGGGCGGCGCAGTTCCCATAAATGGCGGCATCGTCATCGGTACTGACCGGATGAACAAGATCATCGAGATAAATGTTGACGATCTGTATGTTATCTGCCAACCCGGCTTAACGACTTTCGCGCTTCAGCAAGCGGTTGAAAAGCACGGTCTTTTATTTGCGCCTGATCCGGCAAGCTACAAAGATTCTTTTATCGGCGGCAACATCGCCGAAAATGCGGGCGGAATGCGCACCCCGAAATACGGCGTCACGAAGCATTCCGTTCTGGGCTTAGAAGTCGTGACGGCAACGGGCGAAATCATCCGCACCGGCGGCCGCACGGTCAAAAATGTCGTCGGTTTTGATCTGACCGGATTGATGTGCGGTTCCGAAGGAATGCTCGGAATCATCACCGAAGCAACTTTGAAATTGTTGCCGATGCCCGAAGCTACTTCAACTGTCCGCGCAAGTTTCAAATCAATGGAAGAAGCGTGCAAAGTTCTGACGCGCTTTACGCCTGAAGGCTTGTTGCCGATGGCGATGGAAGTCGTTGATAAATATTGCATTAAAGCGATTGAAGAAAACTTCGCGTTCGGACTTTCAAAGGATGCGGGCGCGATCCTGATCGTCGCTGTTGACGGATTCAAGGAAGAAGTCGAGCGCAACGCGCAAATGATCGAACGGATCCTGAAAGAAAACGGCGGTTTCGATATTCTCCGGTCAAAAAACAAGGAAGAAGAAGACAAACTCTGGGACGTGCGCCGCGCCATTTCGCCCAGTTTGATGAAATACGGAACGCTGAAGATCAACGAAGATGTCGTCGTTCCGCGCTCGCGCGTTCCCGAATTAATTTCTAAAGTCGAAGAGATCGGACGCCGTCATAACACCTTTGTCGCCAATTTCGGACACGCGGGCGACGGCAATATTCACGTTAATTTTCTCTGCAGCCGCGATGATTTGGAATCAATCGCCCGCGCTCGCCAGTGCGTTAAGGAAACTTTCGCGCTTTCGGTCGCGCTCGGCGGTTCAATCTCCGGCGAACACGGGATCGGCTATGTCAAAGCCGCGTATCTCGATATGGCGATTGACGCGCCGACGCTTGAAATAATGAAGAGAATTAAAAGAGTCTTTGACCCGCACGGTATTTTGAATCCGGGCAAGATGTTCGTTTAGTTCCTATTCCAAACTATGCGGGTCGAACGAAATTTGGCGGGATTTTGTTTTCGCTCAGGATCCGCGATTTATCGTGAAATCGCCGCGCTTCGCTGGCGGTTGCCAAACTTCATCGCACCTCTAAAAATATGATTTCGAGGCTTGCAGCTCATTTTTGATCGTGATTTTCAGCGGCCGGCCGTCGGCGTGTTTGTTTCGCGGGTTGTTTCGGATTCCATGGTTTTTCATACCGCTTTTTTCATCCTCGCCATGTTATTCGGTCGTTTTCGTTAGATTGATGCAGTTATCTCTTGTATTTTCATCGACAGCATCGTTCGGAAAAGGTTGTCCGGCCGATTCATCAGTCCGATCATTGCCATTCAACTTTTTTCGCCGATGCTCCGGGTGCACGAACCGGCCATGCTGTTCTAGTTGAATCCGAAGATACGCTCGCCCCGCGCCCGCACCTTCGACTTGTGCCCGTTCCGGTATCTTCTTTGGTTGATTCTCGTTTCCGCGTTCTTTTAATTGATGATTCCGTCCTTCCCGATATACGCTTTGATGGCGTAAACCGGTTGGCCCGCGTCCGTCTCACCCAACAGTGCGTCAAGTATCTGCGAGTCGCGGAGCCGCCGTGACATCGTACCGGTGATCAGCTTGCTGCCGGGGTCCGCCCTGACGTGGTTCTGGTAACCGTCGAACGTCTGTCCGTCTGCTCCGGCGGCGGTCCACCCCTAAGTGGCCAGGTTTTCATTTCCCAAGTCTCCGGCGTTGTTTCCGGCCCTCATCTCCTTATTCTCGTCCGAACCGTTCCGCTGTTTCGGGACTTCGACGAACAACGCATCCACAATGCCCCTTGGTGCAGCGCCAACCCGGGTCTCTCGGGGGATTCGCGAAACTGCCCAGAAAGGTCGCCGGCCAATTCCTTCTTCACCAACCGCTCCACGAAAAGCGCGATCGTCTTCGGTTCCGGCGCGTTGTCCGAAACTTTCAGCCCCGGGGACCGCCTGAAACTCGTCCAATCAAAAATCTGTTATTCCATCTCAACGTTGGACAGGATTGTAGTACCGGCGCGCGACCAGGATCTTGAAAATCAACAAGTATCCGCACAGCCCTGTTTCATTTATGTTTCTCATGTAGCTTTCTTAAACTATTTCCGCCTTAGTATTAGCCTGGTTCAAGGTGAGTTTAGAGGTCGTCGCGGGTTTGTGAACAGCCGCAAGAAACACCACGAGCTGAGAAATTATCAGCTATGCGGATATTTCGGGTCTTAAAAGCCAATAACGTGTTAAACTATGGTCATGGCATACAGTCCTTTAGCTATCAAACGCCGCAACGTCTTGGGCGATATTTATAATTTTTGCGAATCGGTCGAAAATATTCCCGTTTTTTTGGAAAACCAATTGGAAGAACAGATCGGGTTTGCCGATGAAAGTCTGGGACATTACGCCGATGCTTTTCTGTTTCATCTGCCCGAAGATATTTGCAAAAAGCTCTCGACCGGTCATTACAATTACGCTTTCGACTACGAAGTTTT
>JANLTD010000696.1:0-3482 GCA_031362765.1 Acidobacteriota bacterium
TTCAATAATCAAATGTGCATTAGCGGTATGCAATAAGTCAGAACAGCGAGCGCTAGCGACCTGTTAAATGTTATTGACATTTAACCCGTCGCTAACGCTCAGGGTTCTGAACTATTGCATAGTTTTTAGTGAAAACCGTAAAAGCTGCCTTTATCAGCAAATTTGGAACTACTGAAACCAAAGTATGTCACATAAAACTTGAGAAATCAGCGAACAAACGGGTTGAAATTAAAACTTTTTCTGCACAATTTTGAAAATTTTCTGCACAATTTTAAATTTTTTCTGCACAATTTCGAAAATTTTCTGCACATTTTAAGTTGAATTTGGCACAAATCGTTTTAAATTTGGCACATTTTAAAACGATTTGTGCCAATTTTTTTTTGAATTGTGTAGAATTTTGCCCGCCAAGTTGCAAAGATTCAAGGAACTTACCAAAGTTGGAAAGAATTCGGAAAGTATCGCGAGCTTTATTTTGCCGTCTGCATCTGCAGAAATCAGCAAATTAAAGTTCAACAAACTCTTTGTTCCCGGGAACTTTTTTGATCGTAAGGTGTCTAAATGGCTGTAAAGGTCGAAAGCCGCGGGTCAAATGTCAGAATCCTGCCTAATCTTTTGACCTGCGGCTTTCGATTTTTTGCGATGTTTCAATGTTCTTTTGCGAAAGATTACTTTTCAGAATTACTGCTTCCTGATAGCTCAAAACCGATAGTTTATTTTATGTTCCAAATATCAGCTATCAGCTATCGGTTTTCAGTTATACCGAAGAAAAACCGTTTTCAAATTTTTCGGCTAAAAAAGAGGCATCCCGAATATTGAATAAAGTTTACGGAGAAAAATTATGAAACCGAATATAAATGTCACGCCTTTGATCGATGTTCTGCTCGTTCTTTTGATTATTTTTATGGTAATTTCGCCGACCAAACCAACGGCTTTCAAGGCTAAGATCCCGGCTGAATCAACAACTGCCAGCAATTTACCGCCGAATCCGAATACCTTGATCGTTACAGTAAATTCCGATTACTCTTTGAAACTGAATCGTTTCAATGATTTTGGAACTGTTGAAGATTCATCCAAGCTGATCGACGGATTACAGTCTGAGTTTAAGAAACGCGCGATTGCAGGAATTCTTCGTGAAGGCACAAATGAGATCGAGAAAACGGTTTTTATCAAAGCTCCGAAAACTCTCGATTACGGCAGTGTTGCAAAGGTTATTGACGCAGTAAAATTATCGGGCGCGGAACCAATCGGTTTGCAGATTGATTCATTAGAGTAAAAAGTGAAAAAGTTTAAAAGTGAAAAAGTGAAAAAGATCGGTTGTTAATTTGCGCTCAAACTTTTTCACCTTTTCACTTTTTCACTTTTTCACGTTTAGACTTTTTCACTCATAGTATGTTCTATTTAAGATTCGACTTATGCTATAATTTGTTTGGCTGGAAAGCCTGCAGCATGCGCGCTTTAACTCAATTAAACGCTTCCCAAAAAAGTCTTAGATGGTGAATTATTACGAAAACCTGAAGGTTTCACCAAAAGCATCAAATGCCGATATAAAGTCGGCATATCGGAGACTTGCGCGAAAACTCCATCCTGATAAAAACAACGGTTCGGAAGAAAAATCGCGCGAGTTTGCAAAAGTTGCCAAAGCCTATGAAATTCTCGGCAATCCGCAGCAGCGTGCCGATTATGATCGACAGATCCTCCAGGCCGAATATAAAATTTCTTCAAACGGAGATTCGGTATTTACTTCCGAAAATGAGTATGCGAGGCGTTGGCGGCAGATGGCTTACGAACGTCGTTACAATGAAATAATTGACCGGATGGTCGCCGATGAACGCCGCGAATCGGTCGCTCTGCAAAAAATCATATTCCCGATGGTCGGACTTTTTGTTTCCACTTTTGCGGTCGCGGTCTTTAAGCCAGCGTTTTTCACACGTTCGCCGATCATTTTGCAAATAATTATGATCGCTTTGTTCATTATCGGGTTGATTCATCTTTTTTCAAGACTCCGGGCGGCTTTTGAGCGCTATACTTATGACGAGAATATTCACGATTCGATTCTCGAGGAAAACGAGCCCGAGGCAAAACCATATTCCCGGCTCACGGCAGTTGCCTTTATTGTTGGCGGCGTTTTACTAAGTCTCGGGGGCGGGCTTTTTATCGGCAGTTACCTCGATCTTTTCATAGGCGCTATGATGCCGTCCGTTTACTCTCATAATTTTCAGATCGAATTTGTCTTTTATCCGCCGATCGTCGTTTTGTTTGTCGACTTAATGCACAATGTCGCGTCAAAATTTGATTGATGTGCTTGACTTTTCAATTTTCGAATTTTATACTCTGTAGTTTGTCTTGAAAGAGAATTTTTAATTTTAGTAAGATCAAAGAACTATGCCGAATCATAAATCAGCAGAAAAACGGGTTAGACAAACAGTCAAACGCAATTCAATCAACAAAAGCAATCAAAGCCGTCTTCGTACGCAAATCAAGAAGCTTCGTGCGGCGCTTGGTTCGGGCGATAAGATTCAAAGCGCAGAGCTTTTGGCACCAACGGTATCTTCAATTGACAAAGCCGTCAATAAAGGTATTTTACACAAAAATACGGCGGCACGTTATAAATCGCGCTTAACATCGCACGTCAATGATTTGACGTAATGATATTTTCGCCTCATACTTTAGTCATTCATAGTTTTCTCCTTTGAATGGAACGGAAGCAAGCCTTAAGAAAGTTTGCTTCCGATTTTTTTGTTCAGAAGCCCGATAAACTTTCGTTTGTCGGGCTATTTTTTCTTGAGAGGCAACAAACTGACATTTTTGGACTTTTTACAGATTAACGATCTCGCAAACAAGCATTTCGAGCTGCATTCGCGAGCCGGCGTTTCCGCCTCCGCCTTTTGACGTTTTGATCGCCAGATCAGTATCGGCAAGTCGGCCGATGATATGGAGTAATTTCTTTTCGTCGCTCGTTCGCGCCGTAGCGAGAAAATCTTCATGAAATTTCGGATGCAGTTTCATTAAGCGAACAACCTCAATTCGTTTAACACCCTGCTGCATCAACGTTTTTGCCATCAGGGTCCGGCGAAGATTATGCGCGATCAACCCGAGAAGCATCAAAGGTTCTGCGCCGTCGTCCAGGATTTTTTTCAATATTTGCAGAGGTTTGCGTTTGTCTTTACCAAAGAGATGATCGGTCAAATCGAAGTTCGGAATCTCACGCGAATTAGTGACGAGCGATTCGACTAATTCGTAAGAAATGAATTTATCGGGTAAAGCGGCGGTCGCAATTTTTCTAATTTCGTTTGTCAACCGGCGCAGATTGTCACCGACCAGCGCGACCAGATGATACAAAGCCTTTTCTTCTGTATCAAATCCCAAATCGCGCATCTCTTTGCGTGCCCAAATAATGAGTTCATTATCTTTGAATCTTGTAAATTCTACCGCACACGAATTTTCGATCAGAAGTTTTGACATCCGGCGCCGTTTGTCTATTT
>JANLTD010000698.1:0-3829 GCA_031362765.1 Acidobacteriota bacterium
TGAAGAACTGATCGCCGCCGATGCTGACGATACGGAAGAAACCCGCGCGCCGGTGGTGACCGTCATGGGACACGTTGACCACGGTAAAACCTCTTTGCTGGATGCTATTCGTCACGCGAATGTGGCGGAAGGCGAAGCGGGCGGAATTACCCAGCATATCGGCGCGTACAGCGTTTTTGTCAATAATCCGGATAATCCGAAAGAAAAACGGCGCGTTGTTTTCCTGGACACACCCGGCCACGAAGCGTTCACGATGATGCGCGCACGCGGCGCAAAGGCGACCGATATTGTTATTTTGGTGGTCGCGGCTGATGACGGCGTGATGCCGCAGACGATCGAAGCTGTCGAGCATTCAAAAGCGGCCGGCGTTCCGATGATCGTCGCGATCAACAAGATCGATAAACCCGACGCAAATCCCGATAAGGTCAAACAAGGTCTTTCGGGTCTGGGCGTCCAGCCTCTTGATTGGGGCGGCGATGTCGAAATGGTCGCGGTCTCGGCGAAAAAGAAAGAGAATCTCGAAACTCTGCTCGAAACCGTTTTGCTTCAGGCCGATATTATGGAATTGAAGGCGAGCCCGACGCGCCGTGCTTCGGGCGTGGTTCTCGAAGCCAAAATTGACAAAGGACGCGGTTCGGTTGCGACCGTTCTTGTCCAACAGGGAACTTTACGCGTCGGCGACCCGTTTATTGTCGGACAGATTCACGGTAAGGTTCGGGCGATGTTCTCTGACCGCGGCGATATTGTGACGGAAGCGCCGCCGGCGACACCGGTTGAAGTGCTCGGACTGCAAGGTATTCCGGGCGCGGGTGATAAGTTTCAGGTCGTCGCGGATATTGAGCAGGCAGTTTCAATCGCCAACCAACGTCAGATGAAAGCACGTCAGGCGGCGATGCTCAAAACGACAAAACGCGGTATCGAATCGCTCGGAATGGCGGAAGTCAAAGAATTGCTCGTTGTTCTTAAAGCGGATGTGCAAGGTTCGGTCGAAGTTCTGCGGGCAACGCTCGAAAAGCTCTCAACCGAGAAGGTCAAAGTTCGAGTCATTCGCGCCGGCGTCGGTGCAATTGCCGAATCAGACGTTTTGCTGGCTTCAGCAACGCAAGCCGACAATTCACAAACGGCGGTTGTCATCATTGGTTTTAACGTGCGTCCTGAAGCGCGGGCGGCAGATGTTGCAAAACAGGAAGATGTAGATATTCGTCTGCACTCGATAATTTACAAGGTCGAAGAAGAGATCAAAGCCGCGATGATCGGAATGCTTGATGCGATCGAGAAAGAAGTCATTCTCGGCAAAGCGCTCGTGCAGGAAGTCTTCAAGGTTTCCAAAGTCGGTTCGATCGCGGGTTGCCGCGTGACCGACGGAGTAATCAAACGACAGGCCAAAGCGCGGATCATTCGCGACGGCGTGGTCGTTTGGACGGGCGATATTTCCTCGTTAAAACGTTTTAAGGAAGACACGAACGAAGTCCGTTCGGGCTTTGAATGCGGTATCAGCCTCGTTAATTTCAATGACATCAAGGCCGATGACGAGATCGAAGCATTTATCATTGAAAGCATCGCGGCAACGGAACTTTAGGAGGGATGAGGGATGAGGGATGAAAAAAAATTACATTCATTACTTGATCCCTCAGAATTATGCGAAGACCTGGAAGATTAGCGGAAGTTTAGGAAAGATGAAGGATGTTAGCGGAAGTTTAGGAAAGATGAAGGATGAAAAAAAGATTTAAATTCATCCCTCATCCCTCATCCCTTAGAAAATGCGAAGACCTGAAAGATTAGCGGAAGTTTTACGCGAAGAAATTATGGAAATTGTCGGTTACGAGCTCGAAGACCCGCGTCTTTTGAGTGTTACGGTAACTGATGTCGTTGTGGCCGAAAATCTGCGCGACGCGAAGGTTTTTGCATTGGTGACAGGTAACGAATTGGAAATTAAAGAAGCGATGAAAGCGCTTCAACACGCCGCGACCTTTGTCAAACAGCAAGTTGCACTGAATCTGAATCTCCACCATGCCCCGCACCTGCATTTTGTCCGCGACACGGTCGAAGAAAATGCCGCCCGCATCGAACGGCTTTTAGGGGATTTAGCGCAAGGTGAAGAAATTAAAGAAAAGGAATGAAGAGTGGAGAGTAGAGAGTAGAGAGTAGAGAGTAAAACAAAAACTCTCCACTCTCCACTCTCTACTCTCCACTCATTAAGAAGTGTTAAGCCAAGTAGTAGAGTTAATTGAAAATAAACAGAACTTTGCGATCACGACGCACGTTCGCCCGGATGGTGATGGAATCGGTTCATCGCTCGGACTTTGCTGGCTTTTACGTTCGCTCGGCAAACAGGCGGAAGTGATTGTCAGCGACGGCATTCCCGCCTCGTATCATTCACTGCCGGGAGCCGGTGAAATAGTAAAAGTTTCAGAGGTTAATGGTAAATATGATGCGGTTTTTGTGATCGAATGTTCGGACGTTGAACGCCCGAACATCAAAAATCTCGAAAACCAATTCACCGTCAACATTGATCACCATACAACCTGCGAATATTTCGGCACGATCAATTGGATCGATCCGACCGCTTCGGCAGTCGGCGAGATGATCTATAACCTATGCAAGGCGATCGGCGGACGAATCTCGAAAGAGATCGCCGAATGTTTGTATATGGCGCTCGTCACCGACACGGGGAGTTTTCATTTCCCGAACACGACCGAACGCACATTGAAGGTTGCCTCAGAACTCGTCAAAGCCGGCGTCAAACCCGCGCAGATCTCCGAAGCCGTCTATAATTCTTACCCTTGGTCGCGCATCGAATTGATGAGCCGCGTTCTTTCAACCGTCAAACGCGATGCCAGCGGCCGGGTTGCGTGGATGCGTCAAACTCTCGAAATGCGCGAAACGACCGCCATGGCAGATGGCGACAATAATGGTTTTGTCAATATTCCACTCGCTGCCAAAGAGGTCGTCGCCTCCGTTTATATGCGTGAAGTCCGACCAAACTTTTACCGCGTCTCTCTGCGTTCAAAAGGAAACATAAACGTCGCCCGCATTGCCGAAAAATTTAACGGCGGCGGACATAAAAATGCGGCGGGCTGCCGCGTCGAAGGCGATTGGGACGAATGCGAAAGCCGAATCGTCGAAGCTGTGATCGAATCCGTCAACGATGATATTCATACAACAAACGGGCACCTCGTCTCTGATTTAGAATTATCTTTGATATGATCTTTTGCGGGCAAAGATGTGGTTAGTGAGAAACAACTAACCACATTTTTTGTATGTCAGTTTTCCCAAGTTGCCTGAAAGACGATATCGTCCACATCATCAAACAGCATCAGTGATTGGGTGTTTTGAGCAAAGCCATAACGTTTGCTTGGAACGCTTATGATATAAGACTGTCCGGTTTCGATTTGGTCAAACGAAAAATATCCGAGCGTATTGCTTTTGACAGTGCGCGGCAAAGTCAGTGTTCCGCCAGTCAACGAAACAAAGACGTTTCTGAGGGTGTACCGGTGAAATTGAGAACACCGCCGCTGACAAATACATTTGCTGCGGTTGGGGCGAGAAAATAGAAATGTGTCTGTTTTCGACTTGACACCGAAACCGTCTTTATAGATGCGCTCCCGTCTTTAAGCCTTAGTTTACTTTGAAAATAACATATCAATGACGCGTTACGTCGGGAAAAAGAAGAGTCTGATTTAGCTCGAAGTATATTATTTTGCAGAGCGGAAAGCAAAAAAACAGTGAGTCGCCATTGAAAAGCGGCTTATTTTTCTTCGAAACAAAATATGATAACAGGGCGAATAATCAAAAATCAACGTATTCGCTTTGCCGAATTAAGCAGGTG
>JANLTD010000708.1:0-1694 GCA_031362765.1 Acidobacteriota bacterium
GCAATGATGCCGACGATGTTCGGACAGGCAAAACTATTTCCGGTCAAGCTTTTGTAACCGCCGCCGAGCCATGCTGTCCGGACATTTACGCCAGGCGCGGTCAGCTCGATAACTTCGCCGAAACGAAACCCGAATTGAAACGGATCGGTCTCGACAGATTTGGAAACTGCGATCAACGACGACGAAAATACTGAAGGAAACGAGGGCTGCGGAAGATTATTGGCGGCCGCAACCACTACACAACCGGCTTGATACGCGCGATCAAGCAAATCATGCAAAGGCGAGAAAAATTGCGGTTTGGTCGTTCCTAAACTTAGATTTATCAATCGGTAGCGCTTTTTTATGGCATATTCAAGCCCGGCAAGAAATGTCTGTCCGTCGCCCAAACCGCCCGCTCCGAGAACTCGGATGCTGTGAAATTGCGCGTCGGGCGCAATCCGCGAAATGATTCCCGCACAAGCCGTGCCGTGTCCGGCTGAATCGCCGACCTCGGATCTTTCAAATAATACCCGTTTGTTATCCGCACGGGCCTCAACCGATTCGATCACCTTTCCGTGAAGATCCGGATGATTCTCGTCTATTCCACTGTCAATAATTGCAACGCTGACACCTTTCCCGGTCCGCGATTTCCAGCTTTCATCAATCTGGAAATACGTAGAGATTGTCCCGAACTTACTTGTTTCGTAACCAGTCACGGATGTCATAATTAGTAGAGAGTGGAGAGTGGAGAGTGGAGAGTGTGAGTTTTTCTACTCTCTACTCTCTACTCTCGACTCATTTTAGTAGCTTAAAAAACTTGTCTCGCTCTTGCTGTCTGAAAATTTCACGACCGCCTCCAAAACTTCGCGGCACAGTTCGCGTTCGGCTTCACCGCGCGAAGCAATTTCACGGATCAGAATCGCCAGATCAAGCATTTCTTTATGATCCGCCGAACTTCTTAAATCCCTCAGCCACCCGCGGACGTCGGAAAATTTCGCAACTTGTTCGCCGTCAATCATCTTCGCCCCCAATTCACGGAAAAGTTTTGCTGATTCATACGCATTAACGAGCGATGCCACAGCCTCGGCAAACAACGCGGCTTTATCCATTTCATTCGGTGTATAGGCTTCATAAGGCGGTTCGCCAATGCGATTGACATATTCTAAAACGCCGATCACTTCGCCGTTGTGGCGAAGCGGAGTCGCCAAAATCGTTTGTGTCGAATATCCGGTCTGTTTATCAACTTCGGCGTAAAAAGTTTCTTCTTCACCCGCATCAGTGACAGCCATCGGTTGACCGGACGAAAAAACAAATCCCGCGATTCCCTTTCCGGCCGGCACGCGCAAATTTATCAATTGGCCGGCGACTTTGCCGATTGCCGATAAAAATCTTAAATCGCCTTCGTCGCCTTCGCGGATCAAAACTGACGCTTCTTCGGAATTCATCTCAAACGCCGTTATTTTCAAAAGATTAACGATCGAAGCCGTCAAAGGCTCGGTCAAAGCATTCGCGACATCAATCGTTTCGATCAAATTACGAAGTTTTTTCTCCAAATTATTTTCATCTGTTTCGGACATAATATAGATTCTTACCCAAATAACCATAAGAATCAAACATTTGTAAATATTTCTTTTAAATAGTTGGAAACTTTCATTCATTAGCCCTTTTCAAAACACATATAGAATTAAATTTTTGTGTTTGAACGCGCTTTGGGC
>JANLTD010000871.1:0-2490 GCA_031362765.1 Acidobacteriota bacterium
CTCCCGGTTTTATCGTGTTTATTGTTTTTCACCGAAAACGAGCGTTGCTTTGACCGAAAAGCAAAATGTCAGCGCGACATCTTCGGCGTCAATCAGGGCGGCAAGTTTTTTTCGCGCGATCGTTTGTTCTTTTTTATTCAAAGATGCAAACCAGACCGGCAGTAGAAAATCGGCGATCAGCGGCGCATTGACAAATTCCTTGCCGTCTTTGTGATCGAACAATTCGTTTTGCGTGTGCGTTTCGACGTTTTCGAGTCCGGCGTTGCGGGCGATTTCTTCGATTCGCGAGATCGTCGGCAGTTCAGAAATCAATTGTTCGGTGACCGCGCCGTTATCGGCCAGGTTTTCGTTAAAGAAAACTTCCCAGAGCAGCGAAAAAACCTCGCCGAAACTGCCCGAAGTAACGGTGAAGAAAACGACCTTGCCGCCGATTTCGACAACGCGGGCGGCTCCCGAAACGAAATTTTCTAGTTCGTCGGGACGCACGAAACTTGCATCGGCGATGACCGCGCTAAAGGTTTCGTCGTCGAAACGGTTCATCGAAAAATCAATATCGGCGCGAACGGCGGCGGCTTTGTCGCGGGCAATTGTCAAAATGTCTTTATTTTCGCTGATCGCCGAAAACTTTGCACCGCGCCCGAGTTTTTTGCTGAGGGCAAGCGCGTGATTGCCCGTTCCGGCGTTGATGTAAAGAAGTTTTTCTTCTTTGGCAAAGCCGATATGTTTGTCAACCAGATCGGTGAACCGCAGTGTCCATCCTTCATCAATATACAGGTCCCGCAAAAACGCGAGCTCTTTTTGTGTCTTATTGCTCATATAAATAATTTAACGCAAAGGCGTAAAGACGCCAAGACGCAAAGTTTTTTAAGTCAAAAGCCGGGACGAAATTACTGATCGGGCAATTTTAGTAACTGTTTAGGTCTTTTGTTTTTGGGTTTTGGTCTTTGGTTTTATTCAACGTAACCTTGATGATCTTAAATCAAAATTTCTGTAAAAAAAGCGGTTCGGTGAGAAATTCAAAGCCAAACTGTAATTTCTTTCAAAAGAACTAAAAACCAAAGACCAAAAACCAAAGACCTAAACAATTAGCAATTTTTTTTGTTCTTTGCGCCTTCGCGTCTTTGCGTCTTTGCGTTAAAATCTTAAAAACATTATGACAAAACACATTAAAGAATTGTTCGATCTGACGGGAAAGGTCGCGATCGTGACCGGCGGAAGTCGCGGCATCGGCGTTGAAATGGCGGAAGCCCTTGCCGAAGCAGGGGCGTCGCTGATGCTTTGCGCGCGGCGTGCGGAATGGCTGGATCAAACGGTTGAAGAGTTTCGGGCAAAAGGCTTTCGGGCCGAAGGAAAAGCGTGCGATGTTTCAAAAGCCGCAGATGTGCAGGCTGTCGTTGACGAGACAATTACAAAATTCGGCAAGGTTGACATTCTGATCAACAACGCCGGAATTTCGTGGGGCGCGATGCCCGAAGAGATGGAACTCGCGCAATGGCAGAAGGTTTTGGACGTCAATTTGACCGGCTGTTTTCTGATGGCGAAAGCCGTTGGGCGCGAAATGCTCAAGCGCGAGCAGGGTTCGATCATCAATATTGCTTCGATCGCGGGTTTAACATCTTCGGCAAACGGGCCGTTTTACGCGGGTTATGTGGCAAGTAAAGCCGGTTTGATCGGACTAACACGCGAACTCGCGGCGAGCTGGGGCCGTAAGGGGATTCGCGTCAACGCGGTCGCTCCGGGCTTCTTCCATTCGCGTCTGGCCGATCGGGTTATTGATATTTACGAACGTTCAATCCAGGAGACAAACGTCATTCCGCGCGTCGGAAATGAGGGCGAACTGAAAGGCGTGACGGTTTTTCTGGCTTCGGATGCGTCGAGCTATGTGACCGGACAAACGATTGCCGTTGACGGCGGAATGACGGTTTGATTTGGGGTTTGGGATTGCGGATTGCGGATTTTCAGGAAATCGGCTAAAGAAATCAGCGGGAACGTTTGAAACTGAATAATTGGCGCGAAGCGGAAGATTGTTACACACAGAGTTTGCCGATTTGGCAGGATTTGCAAAACAACGGTATATTGTTTTACGCGGAGAAAAAACAGCGGAAATCGCCAGAGCATAATTCGGCGCATTTTGAAACGATTGCTTTTATCAAAGGAATAGTTTTCAATATCTGAAAGAAGCAAAAATTTTTTATTAAATTCAATCCAGATCGGAGAAAGGAAAGGAAACGAAAATGTTCAAAAAATACTTAGTGTTTTCATTGATCGTGCTGGTCTTTAATTTTGCCGGCGGCAGAATGGTCTTTGCGCAGACGCAAAGCGATAAGGATGCCAAAGCGATCCAAAAGATAAAGACCAAAATTGCGAAATACGGCACGGGCGAAAAATCCAAGGTCAAAGTAAGTCTGCGCAACCAAACCAATGTCAAAGGTTACATCAGCGCGATCGAAGATGATTCATTCTCAGTGACCGACAAGAAAACCGGCGCGA
>JANLTD010000750.1:0-1951 GCA_031362765.1 Acidobacteriota bacterium
CGGGCGAACGCGCCGACCAATACCCGACCGAAACCGATTGATAAGTCTGCATCAAGCCGATCGGCAACAAACTGAACAGAATTTCCATCATCATTCCGAGATTGATCGCCCAGAAAGCAAACGCGATCAGTTTGTTGTTCCATTTCAATTCGGGCTTCATCGCCCTCATACAAAACAGCAGCAACCCGAGTCCGAGCGTCCCGTAAACACCATAGAGCGCACCGTGCGCGTGAACCGCAGTCGTGTTTAAGCCCTGCATATAATAAAGCGCGATCGGCGGATTTATCATAAATCCGAAAACTCCCGCGCCGACCAGATTCCAAAACGCGACGGCGACAAAAAAGTAGATCACCCATTTATATTGCGCAAGCCACGGCCGCGCTTTTGAATGACGGATATTTTCAATTGCTTCGTAACCGATAAATACGAGCGGAACGATCTCGAGCGCGCTAAAGACCGAACCAAAGGCAAGCGCGACCGTCGGCGTCCCGGCAAAATAAAGATGGTGCAAAGTCCCGATAATGCCGCCGCTCAGATAAATACCGGCGGAAAGCAACGACGCGTAAGCCGCGTGTTCCGCGTTGATGACCTTTAATCTCGCAAACAAAAATGCGATCACAACCGTCGCAAAGACTTCAAAAAATCCTTCGACCCAGAGATGCACGACCCACCAGCGCCAGTATTCGACGACCGTCAGATGCGAACGCATTCCCCAAAAAAGTCCGGGCGCGTAAAAAAGCGCGATGCCGGCGGTCGAAAGCAGATAGATCATGATCAGGGATTTGCTGGTGCCGTTTTTCTTTAACGCCGGAATTGCGGTGCGCGCAATCAGAAAAAGCCACAAAAGCAGACCGACAAAAAGCGCGGCTTGCCAGACTCTGCCGAGATCAACATATTCATAACCCTGATGACCGAACCAAAACCACAGATCGCCGGTGCCGAGTTTGTGCATCACGCTCATCCATTGTCCGCCCATCGAACCGAGCACGACGACGAGCAGCGCGCCGAATAAAGCGTCCACGCCGAGTTTTTGCAATTTCGGCTCGTAGCCGCAAATATACGGCGCGATAAAAAGTCCGGCCGCGAGCCACGCCGTCGCGATCCAGAAAATTCCGAGCTGTGTGTGCCACGTTCGCGTGACGACATACGGCAGATAATCCGCCAGCGGAATTCCGTAAAGCCCGCCGCCTTCCACGCCGTAATGCGCCGTGATGATGCCCATCACGATCTGCAGCAGGAAAAGCAGCGAAACAACGAGAAAATATTTGACCGTCGCTTTTTGCGAAGGCGTTAAGGTTTCATTGATTAAAGGGTCTTCGTCAGGCGTTTCGGGTGAGGTCGTGTGCTGATGCCAACCCGCGTAAAACCAAACCATCGCGCCGATTCCGGCAATCAACATAATTACGCTCACCCCGGTCCAGACGATCGCCGAACTCGTCGGCACGTTTGCAACCAGCGGTTCTGATGGAAAATTGCTTGTGTACGAAATCGTATCATTCGGGCGATTGGCGGCCGAAGCCCACGCTGTCCAAAAGAAAAATGAATTTAGTTTCCGCAGTTTTGTCACGTCTGATTGAGCGTCTTTTTGAATCGCGTAGTCCTTGTTTCCATTCGTAAAAACCTCTAAATAATGCTTTAAATTATCTTCAAAAGCACGGGCACGAATCGGGTCGAGCGTGATTTTATTTGTCGCGGCGTCGTAGGTATTCGTTCGCATCAGATTTTGAAGGCGCTGACGCAAAGCAGCTTGTTTTTCAGAATCAAGCACGCTGTAATCTTTTGAAAAATCGGCGCGTGACCAGTCGTTCAAAATAAAGACCGATTCGCGGTGCAGATAATCCGCCGTCCAATCGGGCGCAACATAGCTTCCGTGTCCCCAGATCGAACCGACCTGCATTCCGCCCATCGCCTGCCAGACGTTCTGCCCGTCCAAAATTTCGCCGTCGCCGAT
>JANLTD010000760.1:0-6806 GCA_031362765.1 Acidobacteriota bacterium
GCGCGGCGGTCTTTGCTCACGCGCAGGATGACGATACGGCAAGCCGTGAGATTTCATCGCTCGATTTTCAGAAACAGCGGCAGAAACCGGTCAGCGGTTCGGCTAAAATAACTTTGCCGAAAAATGCGACTCCGACACAAAAGAAAAACATCGCCGTCGTCACGAACAAGCGGCGCAAATACAATCTGGTCAAACGAATTCCGACACGGACGAAACCCATCGTGAAGGTCAATCCAAAAGACCCGCAGCCGAAAATAATTCGCAAAGCGGAACAGATCGGCGTCACATTCTGGCGTCTGCGGCCGATTGCCGCAGACGATG
The DNA here is from genome assembly GCA_031362765.1 of Acidobacteriota bacterium. Taxonomy (GTDB): domain Bacteria; phylum Acidobacteriota; class Blastocatellia; order Pyrinomonadales; family Pyrinomonadaceae; genus JAFDVJ01. Next base: position 322 of record JANLTD010000760.1, read on the forward strand.
GCGAAGTTCCGGTCTTTTCGGTCAAGATCGGTGACGGCAGGGCAGTTTGGACGGCTGAACGAGTCAATTCAACGACAAAGTTTAAAAAGGGCGACCGTGTGCGTTTTACGATCGAATCTTCGCGGTCGGGTTATCTATACATTATCAACCGCGAATATTATACGGACGGCACAACGGGCGAAGCGAATATTATTTTTCCGACATTAAGAACGCGCGGCGGGGAAAATCGCGTCGGCGCGGGAAGCCTTGTTGATGTCCCGGCTTCGACCGATTCGGTGCCGTATTTTACCATCAAACCGAAACGCGCCGATTACGCGGGCGAGGAACTCGTCGTTTTGATTACGAAAGAAAAATTACCTTTTGAAACAGCGATGAAACCGATTGCGCTCGATTCGCCGCAGCTTTTAAGGTGGTCAAATGGTTGGGGCGCGACCGTCGATATTTACGATGCCGAAGACGGCGAGGGAATCCCGATGACCAATACGGAAATGGTCACGGCGCAGACTTCGAGCCGCGCGCTTGAGCAGGAGGAACCGCTTCCGCAGACGATTTACAAAGTACAGATCAGCGGCGAAATGCCTCTGTTCGTGCCGTTTCGGATGTCGGCGGTGACGCCTTGAAAGTGAAAAAGTGAAAAAGTGAAAAAGTGAAAAGTAAAAAGTGAAAGAGTGAAAGAGTGAAAAAAGGTAAAAGTGAAAAAGCGGATTGCCGAAGTTTACCAAACTTTTTCACCTTTTCACTTTTTCACTTTTTCACTTAAAAAATTTATGTTGGAAAAAGGAAAAATCATTGACGGGCGTTATCTCATTCTCGAAAAGATCGGGAGCGGCGGTTTTGGCGCGGTTTATCTGGCGGAAGACACGCGGTTTTCGGGAAATAACCGTGTTGCCATCAAACAGATCGAATCGAAAAACGAGATCGTTGCAAAAACTTCGAAGGTCGAAGCCGATCTGCTTTATCATCTGAGTCATCCGAATCTGCCAAAGGTCACGAATTGTTTTCAAGAAGACGGCGCGAGCTTTATCGTGATGGATTACATTTCGGGCGAAGATCTGGCGCACGGTCTTTTGAATAAAAAGAAATTGCAGATTGACGACGTGTTGAAAATTGCGGACACGGTTCTTGACGCGCTCGAATATCTGCATACGTTCCCGATCTTTCACCGCGATGTCAAACCTCACAATATCAAAGTTGACAAAAATGGCAAGGTCTTTCTGCTTGATTTCGGCACGGCGAAAGGGAATCTTCAGGAAGAAAAGACCCTGCAGTTTGGCGGTCAGAGCATAACTGGTTACACCCCGTTTTACGCGCCGCTTGAACAGGTTCTGCGCGTTGACCCGAATTCCTATTTGCTATTAAATTCACTCAACGAAGAAAAATTGCGCGATTTTGCCACTCGCAAAACTGACGGGCGGAGTGATATTTACGCGCTCGGCGCCACGCTTTATCATCTTTTGACCGGATTTTCGCCCGAACAGGCGACCGCGACGGTTCGGGCCCACGCGCTCTGGTCTGACACGGCGGATCCGCTGCCGTATATTCAAAAATTGAACCCGGAAGTTTCGCCAGCGCTCGCAAATGCGATTCATCGCGCACTTGAAGTGATGCCCGAACATCGTTTTCAGACGGCGGCTGAATTCCGGCAGAGTCTGAAAAATTCACAGATGGCTTCGATTCCGACCAAAGCGACCGAGGTTGTCAATGTCGTGCCCCAATATGTGCCTGCGGCGACCGAGGTTAGTCCGCAAATTATTAATATCCAACAGCCATCGGTTCAGCCCGTTTCGCAACCCGCCAATTTTATTGGCGACATTGATCAGACCGAACCAAAATCGACTACTACTAAGTTTTCCCTGATCGGCCTGGGCGTGATCCTGCTGCTTGTTTTTGGTGTGTCGGGCGCGGTTTTGGTTTGGAAATTTGTGATTGATAAACCGGAAAAGCCGATTACTAAAACAAATCAAAGCGAAGTTGCGAATGTCAGTTCAAACGCCGCGGGCAACAACCAAAGTACGGCGAACGGCGGCGGCAAAACCGACAGTTCGCAAGTTGCAAGGGCGGTTGATTATTCGCTGTTGGTGCAGAAAATGCGCGACGGCAAAAAGTTTCAAGAGCCTTTTGAATCGAGCGGACAGGAGATCTTTGAAAACGGCTATCAGTTTATGATGAACTTTACGCCGTCGGAAAAAGGCTTTTTGTATATTTTCGCCGAGGGTTTGGACGAGCGTAACGAAAAGGTTTTCAATATAATTTTCCCGACTCCGAAACAAAACGCCGGGCTCGCGGACGTTTCCGCCAGTCAAAAATATCAGACCGGCTGGAACGAATTCGACGGCAAAGCCGGAACGGAAAACTTTTGGGTGATCTGGAGCAAGGAGAAAAACGAAACGGCCGAAAAATCGCGCGAAAACTCGTTTGCCAATGGCGGAAAGCTGACCGATAAAGATCTCGCTGCCAAGCTCAAAGATTTTTTGGAGAAAGGTAAAAGCACCAAATCAGCAGCTAAAGATACTGACAAAAAACTCAGCAAGATCGAATTTGAAGGCGATTCGGCCGTGCATTTGATTCAGCTTGAACACCGCTAATTCGATTGCGGATTTGGGATTTCGGATTTCGGATTGCAGATTTGAAAAGACAAGCCAAAATTCCAAAACGAAATCGGTATTTAAAGCGATTTTGCGGTTTACAACTGCAAAAAGCAATCGCAAACCGCAAATCCAAAATCGTAAGCTTTTAGTTTACGCTTTGCCTTCCAAAAACGCTTTCAGACGGCGTGAACGCGACGGATGACGCAATTTCCTCAACGCTTTCGCTTCGATCTGGCGAATCCGTTCACGCGTCACGGCAAAATGCTGCCCGACTTCTTCGAGCGTGTGTTCCGAACCGGTATTGCCGAGTCCGAAACGCATTTTGATGACCTTTTCCTCGCGCGGCGTGAGCGTCGCGAGAACTTCGTCGGTAATTTCGCGCAAATTCCCGAATGTCACCGATTCCGCCGGATTCATTATCGAACGATCTTCGATAAAATCGCCCAAATGCGAATCTTCTTCTTCGCCGATCGGGGTTTCAAGACTGATCGGTTCCTGCGCGATCTTCAACACTTTACGCACTTTCGAAACCGGAATGTCCATCTTTTTGGCGATCTCCTCACTAGTCGGTTCGCGTCCCAGTTCCTGCACAAGCGCCCGCGATGTGCGGATCAGCTTGTTGATCGTTTCGATCATATGAACGGGGATTCGAATCGTTCGTGCCTGATCGGCGATTGCGCGCGTAATTGCCTGACGAATCCACCACGTCGCATATGTCGAAAATTTATAACCGCGCCGCCATTCAAATTTATCAACGGCTTTCATCAAACCGATGTTGCCTTCCTGGATCAGATCGAGAAACTGCAAGCCGCGATTGGTATATTTCTTCGCGATCGAAACAACAAGCCGGAGATTGGCTTCGACGAGCTCGCGTTTTGCCTGATTGGTCCGCGTTTCGCCGATCAAAATTGACTGCAAAGCGCGTTTGATCTCGACCGTCGGCAGATGATATTTTTCTTCAACGTCCGCTAGTTTTTTTCGCGAATCGGCGACTTTTGCCGTTAATTCTTTCTTTTCGTCAGAGTTCGGTTTGAAATCGAGTCTTTCTTCGGCTTTGCGAATATCTCTTTCGCTTTTCCTGATCTCATCCGAAACTTTGCGGATCGAAGCGATCAGCAATTGTTTCGCGTATTCGGTCAGATTAAGATTTTTGATCTCCTGCGAAATTTCAAGCCGTGCCCGCGCCGTTTGCCGTTTCAAGGCAAGCAGTTTCTTGGTTGTTTTGCCTTTTGTTTTGGCTTGTTCGGCTCGCAGGTCGTTCCAATATCTCAACGCCTTATCGTAATTCAGCTTGATATTTTCGATACCCTCGAGCGTCCAGCGCAGATATTCGTCAACCTTGTCTTCTTCGCCGGTCAATTCCGCCTGTTCGGAAAACATCACGGTTTCGCGAATGCTCGCCTTCCCTCGGACAAGCTCATCGCCGAGTTTTAAGAGGCGTTCGACCGCGATCGGCGAACGCGAAATGGATTTCTGGGTTTTGATCTGTCCGCGTTCGATGCGTTGGGCGATGGTCACTTCGCCTTCTCGCGTAAGAAGCGGAACGATTCCCATTTCGCGCAGGTAAAGCCGCACCGGATCATTTGATTTGTCGAGCGTTCCGGCTGAAAGATCCAAATCCAGATCGTCTTCGTCAACCTCTGCTTCGTCATCGACCAGGCTTGCCGCTTGTTCAAGTAAAACGGAATCCGAATCGGAAACCGAAATATTCGCGCCTTCTAATCTTTCAAGAACGTCTTCGATGTCTTCCGGCGACATCATTTTGTCGGGCATTTCCCGGTTTAGTTCGTCGTAACTTAAAAACTTCTTGCCTCTGCCCATTGCCAGTAGCCGGTCCACTAAGTCTTCCTTTTCGTCGTAGTCTGTCATAGCCATTTTGTTAAAGTCTCTTTGATTAAATCTGTCTATAAATCGTTGTTTATTAAATGTTTTTTAACGCGCCAAACAAATAAATTGTTTCATTCGTTTAGAGTCCAAACTTCAGTTTGAAAACCGCCGCGCTTCGCTGGCGGGCACACGCCAAAGCGTGGACTCTGAACTTTAGCCGTCGTTGATGCGGTTTTGCAGGTCGCGTTTCAATCGCGCCAGGTCGATCTGTTCCGCCACAAGATGCCCGAGCAATTCGTTGTTACCGCTTTGTTCTGCCAACATCAGCTCCTGACTGATTTCCAAAATGCGATTTGAAATCGCCATCGCCCGCAATGTAAAAACACAGCTTTCGGCATTATGCAGAACTTCGTCAATTACGTCGCCCGGCTCACGCGGCGGTTCGCTCATCATCAGCACAGGAACAAAATCGCTCGCTGCTTCGTCCATTTCAACAAGTTCGAGCAAATTCTCTAGTGTAATTTCCTTACTCGTTTTTTGCAATTCGAGAACTGCACGAAAAACGCCGGCAGTCGCCAGAGCATCGTAATCGGTTTCTTCAAGTTGGGGCAAAATTATTTCTCGCAATTCGTTGTCGTAGATCAGCAGTTCAAGCAGGCGGGCTTCGGCAACCGTCATTTTGGCTTGAGTGGCACGGGCAACTTGCTGGCGGACTGTTTCGGGTTCGATTCGTGAACCGACCTTGACCGATTTCCACAAATCACGCTTGAGCATCGCGTCGTCAACGCGGAGCGCGTTCATTGCCTGATCAAAACTGTCGCGTTTCTGAATCGGGTTGCGAACAATCGAAATAACAGGCAACACATCTTCGATCGCCTCGGCTTTTTGCTTCGGCACCGATAGATTGCGTTCCTGCACAGCAGTTTCTAGAACGAATTGGAGATAGGTAGTCGCGCTTTGTTCGTGTTGTTTTTTATAGCTTGCGAATCCGTTGGCGCGGATGAAATCGTCCGGGTCTTGCCCGTTTGGTAATACCAAAATTTTGATTTCAAAATCGTCTGCCAGAAGGATTTCAATAGCCCGTCTTGCCGCTTTGACACCTGCCTTGTCTCCATCATAGTTGACAACGACCTTCTTCGCAAACCTGCCGAGCAATTTCGATTGCTGTTCGGTGAACGCCGTTCCGAGACTCGCCACGCAATTTGTCACGCCAAATTGGTAAAGCGCGATCAGATCAAGATAGCCTTCGACAAGGATCGCATATTTCTTTTTGCGGATCTCTTCCTTCGATTGAAAAAAGCCGTAAAGATGTTCGCCCTTGATATAGGCGGGCGTTTCGGGCGAATTAAGATATTTCGGCTCGCCGGTTGCCAAAATTCGCGCACCGAACGCGACCGGTGCGCCGTCAATATTCAAAACCGGAAACATTATCCGTCCGCGAAAACGATCGTAAACGCGATGCTTTTCTTCGTTGACCGACACCAGACCGCTCGTTTCGATAAGTTGTTCATCCGCGCCTTTTTCTTTGAGCAGAGACATCAGCGCGTCCCAACTGTCGGGCGAATAACCGATGTGAAATTGTTTGATGATTTCGTCGGGGATTTCGCGTTTTTCGAGATATTCGCGTGCAGCCTTCGCGTGCGGGTTGTTTTCCTGAAGCTGATGCTCCCAAAATTCGAGCGCGTAACGGTTTAGTTCGATAACGTGATCGGCAATCGCTTTGCGCTCTTTTTTGCGTTGTTTGTTACGCTCGTAATTGGCATCGTCAATCGGTTCGGGCAACAACACGCCCGAAATCTCCGCAACCCGACGAATCGCTTCGGGAAAATTCAAACCCTCGATTTCCATTACGAAATTGTAAGCCGAGCCGCCTTTCCCGCAGCCAAAACACTTGTAAAAACCCTTCGCCGGATTGACCGAAAACGAAGCCGTCTTTTCGCCGTGAAACGGACAATTACCCCAAAAATTCGCGCCCTTTTTCTTCAAAGGAACGTGCATCTCGAGGATCCGCACCAGATCGGCGCGGTTTTTCAGGTCATCAATGAAATATTGGTCGTAGAGCACTAAATT
>JANLTD010000879.1:0-8843 GCA_031362765.1 Acidobacteriota bacterium
TCATCGCCGGGCTCGAATGAATAAATCCGGGCATCAAACTGTTTGACGTAAAAGGACTTGCTTCCTGTTCGACCTGCTGAACCTTGTCTTTGTCGCGCAGCGCGCAAACGTCCATCCCGAGCGATACAATCCGCAGCAGCGGCTGAATCGAACCGCCGTCAACAAGAGCCGCGCTCGAACGCGGAAAAACGATCAGCATCGCCGGTTGAGCATTCGGCGCACGCAGCGGAAAAATGCTCAGATTTTTGGTTTTGGCAAAGTCCTCCGTGTTGTTTTTGACATGGGCTTCGTCAATCTGCGCAACCAATTCCATACTTTCGCTCGGGCTATAGCCTTGTGCGATGAACGGATAATAACGTCTTTGGTCATTGACTTCGGCAATAATGATCTTTCGCGCTTTGCTTTCCTGCTGCAAAACTGCGACGAGCTCGCGAAGTAAAAGCCCGCGCGAAGCCGTCGCTTCCGCCAGACGAAGCATTGAAAGCTGCGAGGTTGCGGAGACATTTGTCTTTTTGTGTGGTTCGTCGTCAATCCGCAAGTTTCCGATCGCTTTTTCAGCCGCTTGATAAAGAGTCTCAACGCCAAGTTTGCGGAAAATTTCGCTTGCGGAAATCAGCTGTTTCGACGCTTTTTCGGGTTCGTTTCCAGCGAGACTTTCGCCAAGCAGGTATTTTGTTAAGGCAATGTGATAAATATCGTCAGCCGTTTCAAAAATTGTCAGAGCGCGATTGAAATGATAAACGGCCGTTTCGCCGTCTTTGCGCTGACGGGCAAGCAAACCGTAAATTCGTTGAATATTGCCGAGAATAAAAAAGTCCGCCGCAAGCTCGGCTTCTTCGAGTTTCTGGAGCTTAAAATCACATTCCTTCAATCTGCCTTCTTGCAGGTAGCTTTCCGCTAGAACCAGTCCGGCGGCGTTGATCGTCTGTTTTTCTCCGATGGTCTTGCAAATTTCGATGGTTTCCTGCGCTTTTTCGATCGCCTGGCCGGTTTTTCCTTGCGCCAGATACACGCGCGACAGATTTCGCATTGCCTGAATAACGTAGAATTCTTTTTTGCGCTCTTCGGCGAAACTTGCCGCTTGTTCGAGCAGTTCTTGAGCTTCCCGGAGTTCGCCGCGCAGAAGCTTTAATTCCCCGAGCGAATCCAAGATCCCCGCAACGTGAACGTGATTGGCTTCGACCGCCAGATCGAGCGCACTTTTCATCATTGCTTCGGCGCGTGTCCAGTCGCCGAGCAGCATCAGATTCATCCCGAGATTGTTGTAAGCGATCACAGAATTGAGTTTATGTTCGGTCTGATCGAAAAAGTTGATTGATTTTTCAAGACAGGCGATGCCGTCCTGCGGTCGGCGCATCAGGCAATACGCGCCCGACATATCAGAGTAGAGCTTGCCCAATAGAAACGGCGCCGTTTGTTCACCGACGATCTTGATCGCCTGTTGGAAATATTCGAGCGATTTTTCGCTGTTGCCTTCCTGATAATAAGATGTTGCAATTGCCTGATAACTTTCCGCCATTCCGCGCCATTCACCGTTTTCACGAAAAGAATTCAGGGCTTTTTCGGCGTGGTCGCGGGCGATAGCGTGTTCGTTCAATTTGCGATAGACACGCGATAAGGCAATATAGATGCGTCCGTATAGTTGTGTTAATTCCGATTCTTTGGCTCTTTGCAGGGTTTGTTTAAGCAGCGTGACGGCTTTCGGATGATCGGAAAGATTGTTGTAGCAGATCGCCAACTGCGTAATGACCTTGATCTGCGTTTCCAATTCCAGAGTGCGCAGAATTTCTTCCGATTCGTACGTTCTGATTGTTTCGATCGAGTCTTTGTAACGTCCGAGAGTTTCAAGCGTGTAAGCCAGCAGACGTTTCAGATTGGCTAAATCGTCGGGCGAATTCGATTGTCTTTTGATGGCTGCGCTTAAAATGCTTTCGGCTTCGGCAGAAAACCCTTCGGTCAGTTTTTGTTCGGCAAGTTTAACGGTCCCGGCGGAATCTTCGGCGGCGGAATTTTTGTTTGAAGACAGTTTCTCCTTTGCTCCAAAAACGGGAACACTCTTCGGCTTTAAGCCGGGTTTGGTCAGAATCGAATTGCTACTCATTGCGCGATTACGAAAATAAAACGTCTAATCGAAGCCGAATTTCAGCAACAGATCTAAAATTAAAAGGGGAACATTTAAGAAACGGAAACAACTTTCTTCAATAAATTGAAATTTAGCAGAAAAAAACGTTCGCGTCTATTATTTTGGGGCGACTTTGAGTTAAATAGACGCAAAACGCGTAATATGTCATTCTTTTAGAAAAAGATATGTCTGAAAATAATTTGAAAGCGGAAGAAATACGGCTCGATCTGGCAAATCGGCGCGAAATTGATTGGAAACTTTGGGGCTGCTACGTTTCGGAACGCTCGTGGGGAACTGTTCGTGAAGACTATTCCGCAGACGGTTCGGCGTGGGATTATTTTCCGTTCGAACAATCTCATCTAAAGGCGTATCGCTGGAACGAAGACGGCATCGCCGGAATTTGTGACCGCAAACAGAGTCTCTGTTTTGCGGTTTCGCTTTGGAACGGCAAAGATCCGATCCTCAAAGAACGGCTTTACGGCGTCGCGGGAAATCAGGGAAATCACGGCGAAGATGTCAAGGAGTATTACTTTTACCTCGACAATACGCCGACGCATTCCTATCTGAAGTATCTCTACAAATATCCGCAAACCGAATATCCGTACAATTGGCTGAGGGAAGAAAATCTGCGGCGCGACAAGATGCAGCCCGAATTTGAATTGCTCGATACGGGTGCGTTTGACGAAGATAAATATTTCGACGTTTTTATCGAATATGCAAAGGCTGATGCGGAAGATATTTGCATCAAGATCACGGCGGTAAATCGCGCCGCAGAATCTGCACCGCTTCATATTTTGCCGACGGTTTGGTTTCGCAACAAATGGTCGTGGTTTCCGGATATCGAAAAACCGCTGATGCAAAAAGCCAATGTTGAGGCGGAAAACTTGTCATTCATAGATTTGCACGATCAAGAATTAGGTTATTATCAGCTAATTTGCGAAGGTTCGTCGCAGATGCTTTTTTGCGAAAACGAAACGAATGCACAAAAACTTTATGGCGGCGAAAACAAATCGGTTTATGCCAAAGACGGTATCAACGATTTTGTCGTAGATGGAAATCTTAACGCCGTCAATCCAAAGCAATCCGGTACGAAAGCGGCGGCGCATTATGTTTTCGATATTTCGGCAAACTCATCGGAAACGATCTATCTGCGTTTGAGAAAATCAGTTGCGAACGCTTCGGTTTTTTCATCGCACGACGAATTTATCGCTGGTTGTGAATGGGTTTTTGAGCAGCGAATTGCGGAGTCGGACGAATTTTACGCCGAAATCATTCCCGAAAATTTAAGCGGCGACGAAAAAAACGTGATGCGACAGAGTCTTGCCGGAATGCTCTGGTCAAAGCAGTTTTATCAATATGTCATCAAAGAATGGCTCGAAGGCGATCCGGAATTCGGCGCGCCGCCAAAGCAAAGACTGAGCGGGCGAAATCACAATTGGAAACATCTCTACAACGACGATGTGATCTCAATGCCCGATAAATGGGAATATCCTTGGTATGCCGCGTGGGATTTGGCGTTTCACTCGATTTCGCTTGCGCTGGTTGATTCGGAATTTGCAAAACGGCAACTGATTTTGCTTCTGCGTGAATGGTATATGCACCCGAACGGGCAGATTCCCGCTTACGAATGGAAATTTGACGATGTTAATCCGCCGGTTCACGCGTGGGCCGCGCTTCGCGTTTATCAGATCGAAGCAAAGCGGCGCGGAGTGGCTGATCGCGCATTTTTGGAAAAGGTTTTTCACAAATTGCTTCTGAATTTTACGTGGTGGGTCAATCGCAAGGACGAAGAAGGCAACAATGTTTTTGAAGGCGGCTTTCTCGGACTCGATAATATCGGCGTTTTTGACCGCAGCGCGGCACTCCCGACGGGCGGTTCGATCGAACAATCGGACGGAACTTCGTGGATGTCAATGTTTTGTTTGAATATGCTGGCAATTGCTTTGGAACTCGCGAAAGAAGACAAGGTTTATGAAGATGTCGCGACCAAATTTTACGAGCATTTCGTTTATATTTCCGACGCGATGAACAATCTCGGCGAAGAATGCACCGAACTCTGGAACGAACGCGACGGATTTTATTACGACGTTCTGCATCTGCCGCACGAGCGAAATATTCCGATTCGTTTGCGTTCGATGGTCGGTCTGATTCCGCTTTTCGCCGTTGAAACAATCGAAGATAAATGGTTTCAACAGCTTCCTGATTTCAAACGCCGGACCGAATGGTTTTTGCAAAATCGCCCCGATCTGACCAACGATATTTCTTGTTTGCAGACGAAAGGCCGGGAAAACCGATTACTTCTTGCATTGGTCAGCAAAGAACGTCTGGCGCGCGTGCTGCGCGTGATGCTTTCGGAGGCCGAATTTTTATCCGATTACGGCATTCGCGCACTTTCGCGGTATTACAAAAACAATCCATATATTTTACCGGTCAGCGGCACAGATTATCGCGTTGAATACGAACCGGCCGAATCGCGGAGCGGAATGTTCGGCGGAAATTCAAATTGGCGCGGACCCATTTGGTTCCCGATGAATTATCTTTTGATCGAATCTTTGCAGAAATTCGATTTTTATTACGGCGACGATTTTACCGTTGAATTTCCGACCGGTTCGGGTAGAATGCTGACGCTCTGGGAAGTTTCGCAGGAACTTTCGCAACGATTATCAAATATTTTCTTACGCGCCGAAGACGGCAGCCGCGCCGTTCACGGCAATATCGAAAAATTTCAAACAGATGTACATTGGCGCGATCATCTGCTTTTTTACGAGTATTTTCATGGCGACCACGGAACAGGTTTAGGCGCGAGTCATCAAACCGGCTGGACGGGTTTGATCGCTAAATTGTTACAACAAATCGGCGAATACAAAAATGAAAGTAGCGGAAGTTACACCGAAACCGGCAAACTTCGTCCGATTAAGGGACTTCGATAAACTGTAAAATAAGTTTTTGAGAAATATGAGTTTGGAAGGACAGCTTTTCGAAAGAAAAAGAATTGATGCTCTCAATAATGCGAAAGAACTCGCCAAAGATTGTGTGGCTTTTGCCAATGCAGAAGGCGGAATTTTGCATATTGGCGTAGAAGATAAAGAAACTCTGCCGCCACCCAAACAAAAAATAACGGAAGCACAAATAGTAAAACTTTCCAAAGAAGTAAATGGCACAACGATAAATGTTTCGGCTTTGCCGACAAAAATTACGGCGGAAAACGGCGGCGAATTTATTGAACTGAAAATTTTGCGCTCACAAAGTATTGCCGCGACTGCCGACGGACGTTATTATTTACGGGTTGCGGATTCGTCAAAACCGCTGATGCCTGATGATATTGCGCGATTGCTGACTGAAAAAACAGCACATAGTTGGGAAGAACAAACTTCGCGCCGTGTTTCTGCTGAAAATGTTGACGAAGATAAAAAAAGACAATTTCTAACCGATATTCGTGCCTCCGAACGAGTCAAAGATTTCATCAAAGAAAAATCTGACAACGAAATTTTTGAGCACTATTATTTTGTTAAAGATAATTTTCTGACAAATTTAGGCATTTTGTGGATTGGTCGGCGCGCAGACCGCGCAACTCTTCAATATTCTCCGGTGATTCAATTTACCAAAAAAGATGAACTTGAAAATAAAATCAATAAACTTGTCTGGGATGATTTTTTACTTAATCCGAAAGAATTAATTGACGCGATTTGGAACGAAATTCCCGATTGGCGTGAGTTTTACGAATTACCCGACGGCATTTTTCGTCAGCAGGTTCCGCATTACGACGAACGAATAGTGCGCGAACTCCTCGCCAATGCGCTCGTTCATCGTCCATACACGCAACGCGGCGATATTTTTATCAATCTTTTTCCTGACCGCCTTGAAATTCATAATCCCGGACTTTTGCCGCTTGGCGTGACACCCGAAAATATTTTGCATAAATCGGTCAAACGCAACGAACATCTCGCCAAAGTTTTTCACGATTTGAAATTGATGGAACGCGAAGGAAGCGGATTTGATTTAATTTATGATGTTTTGTTGTCGAGCGGTAAACCTTTGCCAAAAGTTCAGGAAGGCGACGACCGCGTCGTCGTAACAATTTACAAACGAATCATCAACAAATCAATCATTGATTTTGTTAGAAAATCTGACGAAACCTTCCAACTCAAACAAAAAGAAAGAATTACGCTTGGTTTAGTAGCTCAAAACGAATCTTTAACTGCCCAGCAAATGATAAAATGTTTGGAGTTAAACGATGCTTCAGAGTTAAAACACTGGCTCGGAAAGTTAGTTGAAAACGGTTTGATCAAAACCAAAGGTCGCACAAAAGGAACAGAATATTTTGTCGAATCAAGTTTGCTGAGAAAACTCGATTTCAAAGGAAAAACTTCGCTCAGAGGAATTGAAAGCCATCGTTTGCAGGAATTAATTCGGCGCGATTTGGAAATTTACCAAGTTGCCGGAATCAGCGAAATTCATCAGCGTATCGGGACAGAAATTCCGCGCAGAAAAATCGAATACGAACTAAAAAGAATGGTCAAAAATGACGAAATCGAAGCGGAAGGAGAAAAGAAACATCGAAAATATCTATGGACAAAAAATGTGTAAATAATGCTATTTTGTCAATAGAATTTTGCGAATAGAACAAGATTATTATGCTAAATGCTGAAATATTGAAGTTTAGCTATTCGCAAAATTGAATCGAATAAATGACCGCTCAGCGGTCATTGCGAATAGAATTGTTAATAGAAAGTTTTTCATAAAAAAATATGTAAAACCTTAAGTTCATTTTCGAACTTAAGATTTTGTCCAACAAATGGAATTAAATGAAGAGATTTTGTAAATATTTAGGAGAAATATGAAAGCAGTTGCCGTTATACCGAAAAAAGAAAAAAGCGTTCATCTGGTCGAGATGGACAAACCGAAAATTGATGAATTTAAAGACGGGCGCGGCGTGCTGGTCGAGGTTTTGCGGGTCGGCGCGTGCGGGACCGACCGCGAGATCAACAACGGCGAATACGGCGTCGCGCCGCGCAGTTTCGATTTTCTTGTTTTAGGACACGAAAATTTCGGACGCGTCGTTGAAGTCGGAGAGAAAGTTAAAGAATTGCAAAAAGGCGATTTTGTCGTCGCAACCGTTCGCCGTCCGCGCGGTTCGAGCATTTACGATAAGATCGGCACCCAGGATTTTACGACCGACGACAAATATTATGAGCGTGGAATCTCAAGAATTCACGGCTATATGGCGGAATTTTATGTTGAAAGCGCGGATTTTTTAATTAAAATTCCGCCCGCGATCGCCGAGATCGCCGTTCTTCTCGAACCGCTTTCGATCATCGAAAAAGGTTTGAAACAGGCGAGCGACATTCAGGAACGCCTGAAGATCTGGCATCCGAAAACCGCCGCCGTGCTCGGCACCGGAAACGTCGGATTGCTGACCGTGATGGCTCTCAGGATGCGCGGTTACGAAGTTCACGGTTTCGGCCGCAATGCGCGTGAAGGCTATTTGAACGCCGATCTGCTCGAAGCGATCGGCGCGACCTATGATTCGACCGTTGACATTTCGATCGCCGATTCGGCGAAAAAATACGGGCAATACGACCTTGTTTTTGAATGCACGGGTTTTTCGCCGATCATCTTTGACGCGATGCAGTCTTTGAACGAAAACGGGATTTTGATCTTGGCAAGCGTGACCGGCGGCGCGCGCAAAACCGATGCTGTTCCGTCGGATAAGATCAATCAGATGTTTGTGCTCGGAAATCGCGCGATGGTCGGCACGGTCAATGCGGGGCGTGAACATTTTGAAATGGGCGTCAAAGATCTGGCGTTGTGCGAAGCGATGTATGCCGGTTGGTTAGCGGGAATGCTGACGCACAAGGTCGAAGGCCTCGAAAATTACGCGCAAATATTCGACATATTAGAAAACTCAGCAAAATACAATGCGATCAAAGCGTATTTTGAGGTGAAAAGATTTTAGATTTGCGATTTGTCTAAAGCAAATCATTGATTGATTACAATTCAATCAATGATAAAATAATTTGGTAATGAACAATCGCAAATCGCAAATCGCAAATCGCAAATAAAACTATGTCTGATTTTCCTGAGATCGAACACGACGGCGACGTGCTGACCGAGAGCGAAACAAAGCTCGAAAAGCCGAAACTTTATAATGTCCTTCTGCATAACGACGATTTTACGACGATGGAATTTGTCGTTTTTACTCTCATTCAGGTTTTTCTGCGCTCCGAAGCCGAAGCCTTTTCGATTATGCTCAAAGTTCATAACGAAGGCATCGGCATCGCCGGCGTTTATCCTTACGAAATCGCGAATATGAAAGCCGACAAAGCGATGAATTTGTCGCGGGCACACGAATATCCGCTTCTTTGCACCGTCGAAGAAGAATAATATTTCAGCATTTCTGCTACAAAAATTAAAATTTAGCGAAAATTTTGTAATACGTCAGTAAAAAGGCGCTGAAAGATTTTCTGCCCACGAAACACGCGCGCAGAAACTAAAAAAAACAAAAGTGGATTTTTTTCGTGCCTTTCGTGTGTTTCGTGGGCAGATCTAACTTTTTATTAACGCATTACAAAATTTGTAAAATTTTGTTTTACCAGTTAAATATCTCGTTTCATAAAATTGATCAATTTAAGAGCTGGTGAAAAATGTATAAGAAGTGAAAAATGTGTAAGATATGGGGAAAAATCTGTAAGTTATGAAAAATGCGTAAGTTGTGAAAAAT
>JANLTD010000778.1:0-4023 GCA_031362765.1 Acidobacteriota bacterium
ATGGTTACGGTTGATATAAAAACACCACAAAATGAAATTTTTGAAGGTTCGGTGTTGCCACTTGACTTCAATTTTCAAATGATTATTGACGAACTGATTGATAATTTTGAACTTCCGCGTTTGGACGAATCCGCACGTCCGATCTCTTATCAGCTTTGTTCAGCTCAACAGAGTCGTGTCTTTGCAAATCACGAGACCGTGCAGTCGGCGCAGGTTCGCAATGGCGATACGCTTGAACTTCAAGCCTTTGGAGCAATGAATAACGGAGCAATGCCGCCAATGCAACGGCCAATGCAGCAACCGATACAGCAGCCGATACAGCAGCCAATGCCGCCGCCGCCAATCCCACAAGGCGATGGTAATAATTATGTGACAGGCGGAAATAGTAATTATGCGACAGGCGGAAATAGTAATTTACCGCCGACCGTTTTAATGCCCAACACATCGGAGATTAACGTGGTTTTGTCTGTCATAGACTTAAATCGGCACGAAACGGTTAGCTTGCCGATTACTCGTCCGGTTGGTGAGTTGATTCGGCAAATTGTCGGAAACTATAACCTTGATTCGCGTGACAAACTAGGTCAGATTATTAAATACAAACTTCAAAGCAAGGCTTTAGGACGATTTTTGGATGAGCGAATGACTTTGTTAGAGGCACAAATTCCGCCTCTTGATCGGCTAACTCTGCACCGCGATGAGATTGCCGGTTAGCATTGTTTGTTAATAATATTTTTCACGGAGGTCGGAAAAATGGTACTTCATGGAAGACGCGCAAGGTTGCTTTTGGAATATGAGAAATTAATCAATCTAGGAAAACGAAGTGATTTTATAAAAATTGAACCGGTCAATAAAATTGATGGAATGCCGCCGGAAGAATATATAGTTACTTTCACTTGTCGCGGTATTGCCGGGCTGAAACCTGATAACTCACCGGAACTTACCGATTTTCATCAGGTTTCAATGAAGCTTTCGAGCAATTTTCCAAATCAAGAGCCTTATTTGAAATGGCTGACTCCGATTTGGCATCCTAATATCGAACATAAAGAACCGCATCATGTTTGCACCAACAATGTCCAAAATTGGTATTCAACCAAATCTTTAAATGATTTGGTCGTAAGCCTTGGCGAGATGGTTCAATATCGCCGTTATCACGCCGAATGGGTCGCGCCTTTTCCGCTTGATAAGGAAGCGGCGGATTGGGTGATTAATTTTGCCGAACCAAACGGCTTACTCGGACAGGCTAAACCGATTGACGACAGACAAATGTTGCGACCGCTCAGAACCGTTCGTCGTCCTTTGAGAAATCCTGTTAATGAAATTCCGAGACCTTCGGGTAAATTAAAATTGGGTGTCAAAAAACCGGCTAATTCAGATAACGGCTTAAATCTTGTGATTTCCATTGAACGGCAAATAACGCAGGAAACTGAACGGCAAACAACGCAGGAAACCGGAAATTCGGTCGAAAATATCTCAACTGCCGCAGTTGCCGGCGGTGAGGGGAACTCCCAAAGTAACCCTCCGCCCGAACCTGTCCGGCGGCGCGGAATTACACTTGGACTTCGGACTAAAGAAGTGTTATGTATTTGCTGCTATGAAAATTTTACGATCCCGAACGTGGCAACGGAAAATGACTCGCTGTTTGTTTGTGATAAATGTCGCGATTTTGTGAAAGTTTCGGAGTAAAATTTTGGAATTCTGAGGATGAAACAATCGGGCGGCGCATTTGAACTGAAAAATCTTTTCCGCAATGTGTATTTTTGGTTGGCGGTCGGCGGAGCGATTTTTTTGTTTTATGTGGCCTTTATCGCTTTTACCTTTCTGCCGCGTTCGTCGTCGGAAGTCGTTAAAAATGATCCTGATAAAGAAAAGGTTTCGATTCCCGTGAAAACCGATGTTACGGAAAAGTCGAGAAAGAGTGTTTCTATAAAAAGTGACAGCGATTTGCAGAAAGCGCAGGTTAAATTGATAACAACCGGTGGTTGGGTTGATTCGGATGACCGCAAAATGACGATCGTTATTCAGATTTTTAACCTGAATCCAACGGTGGTTGATGAAATTATTCGTTCGGGCGGAATCGAACTGGAAATTGACGGTGAATCGGCGGAAATAATTAATTCTGAACCGTATCGGAAAAATGGATTTTTAACCAGAACGAAAGCGGCATTATCGGTTGAAAAATTTGATCAATTCAACATTGGCGAAACCCAAAGCGTTGAAATAAATACGAAACTCCGCCATGGCGGCGAGACAATCACAAAAATTATCAACAGACGTTTTGCCAAACAGGATAAAACGGAAGTCGAGGGCGTTAAAATCCATTGGAAATAAATTGGATGTAAGAAAAAAAATAGAGAGAGGAAAATATGTCAGAAGCAGAACCAATTCGTCGGAAAGGAATTACTCTTGGTGTTCAGCGCCGAATGTCGCCGGAAGATTTAGCCACGGAAGACTCTCGCGTGATTGAAGATAACTTTCCCAAACATCGCACTCTTCATCTAAAACCGAATGACGGCGCGATTCAGCGAGGGAGTCGGATTGACATCGTCGTGACGGAAGAGGTTTTGCTGGCGACGGCGCATCACGTTGCCCGTGACACTTCAAAAGAATCCGGCGGCTTTTTGCTCGGCAATCGCTATGTCTGTCCGAATACAAATCGGCAATACATCGTGATTGACCAATTTATGAAAGCCGATTATACCGAAGGCACACAGGTTTCGCTGACATTTACGACCAGTTCGTGGGCACAGTTAAAAGACCGGATGAGCGGAAAATATCTCGGTAAAACGTTGGTTGGCTGGTATCACTCGCATCCCGCTATGGGCATTTTTCTTTCTAATTATGATTTGGATATTCACAAAAACCGCTTCGCGAATGAATGGGACGTGGCTTTGGTGCTTGATCCCGTGAAGCACGAAGGCGGCTTTTTCGCCTGGATTGACGGCAATGTCAATCCGCGTGAAAAGTTGGATTTTTACGAATTATTGGACGGCGATTCACGTGAAACGGTCGTTGCGTGGACGAATTATACCGCCGAAGACCCGAAAACGGGGCTTCCTGCCCAGCTCAAAGCCGTCAACACGCAAAACTCCGATGGCAGTCCGGCAGCTCCGGTTTCAAATACGCCAAAAAAAACAACGGTCGCACCGGGCGGTAGTATGTTAAGCAATCCGTTTGTCCTTCTTGGCGGCGCGGCCGTTCTCGGATTGTTTCTGCTCGGGTCGTTGTTCGCAGGTTACTTGCTTTGGAAAAAATCGAATCCGGCTGAAAGTAATTCAAATACGATTAGTTCTGAGAAGAACAAAGTTTTGGTTCCTAAACGGATAAAAATCGAAAACCTCAAAGGTTATGTTTCAAGTACCAGCAAAGAAATGACCGTTAAAATGCAAATTAAAGGTATTGGGGGAAGCGATGTAATTGATGAAGTCCGCAATGAAAATAATCTTGTTATCGAAATTAACGGCTTACCGACCAAACTAACGTCTGAAGTCAATAATGGAGTTTTGGAAGTTGGCACAGTGGCAATTATGCCAGCCGAGACAGTTGAAAATTTCAGCAAGGGAAATGAACAAGAATTTTCGATGCGGGTTGAAATGACGTATAAAGATGAGGTTGTTGCCAAGAGTGTGAATACAAAATTTCAAAAAGGAAAAGGCAAAAATGATGGAACTTCTCTCGGAGATTTAGTTGTTTTTGGTGATGTTGTGGAAGAAAATATTACGGAACAATTTGCTTCCAACCAGATGAACGATAAATCAAAAAATATTTCACTGAATGATAATAGTTCAATTGTTGACTGGATGAATGATGCAATTGCAATGGGTGGTGAAGTTGGCGGATTGGTAGAATCGTTTGTGATGAAAGATGAAAAAAATGATAAAACAAATAATTCAGCATATAAAACAACAGATGTGAATTTATTTGGAATCAGTTATTACAGCAGAAAAAAATCTAATTAAAATATTAAATCAACGTAAAATGAAAAAATCAGCATTGTTTGCAGCGTTTGTGATGAATGTGTTTTTC
>JANLTD010000891.1:0-13578 GCA_031362765.1 Acidobacteriota bacterium
CGAACAGATCCAAAATCCCGTCCGCGTCAAAATCAATCGCCGTGATGCCCATTCCCCAGCCCTTGCGGTTTAAGTTTGCCGAAGTGGTAATATTTTCAAACTTCGGCGTTGTGGTGTTTGCCCCGTCAACTTGACGGTAAAGCGTCATGAACAGATCGCCGCCTTTTTTGAAATTCTCGATCGAAGAACCGTTAATGGTCACAACATCCAAAAAACCGTCGCCGTCGCAATCGAAAACCGCCGCGCCGCCGCTCATTGATTCGATAATGTAGCGATTTTCCGCCGTCGAAATATGCGAAACATTAATACCGCTCTCAGCTGAAATATCTTTGAAAGTAATCGGGGAATCTCCGGCAAACGCATTAATTTGCAGAAAAACCAAGGTTGTTAGAATAAATATTTTCCTCATCTTTCTCGTCGAACTAAATAGAACAATTTTAAAGTTATCTGGTATTTCGTCAAATGTTTGTAGTTCCGCCTTGAGGCGGTCTTAGAGTGTTGTAAACTCAAGTTTTGTAAATAATTAAATATCTGAATACTCAAACTAAAACCGCATAAATGCGGAACTACAAACACCAGATAATGTAAAAATTGCTCTAATAAACGCGGGCAAAATAATTAATCAATGTTTTGAATCAAGATTTTGAGTGAAGTTTTTCGGCAAAATTTGGTAGTCTGTCAATTAGCAAAACTTTTTGACCGCGCCCGATGCTGAAAATTATCGCCAAAATATCAATGATCTTGTTTCTGATCGCCGTACCGTTTTTGCTTTACGGTTTCGGCGGAGAAGTTCTGCGGACAATCGTCAAGATCTCTTTGAAAGATTCACGATGGCTGGCTTTTTTGGTGGGATTGGTTGTTTTCTTTCCGTGCTTATTGATCGCAAAGCGTCTTTTTCTGAGCGCTTGGAGTTATCTTGAAACGCTCGAACACGAATTGACGCACTTGCTGATCGGTTTACTCTTTCTGAAAATTCCGGTCGGTATCCGTGTCAGTGCCCACGAAGGCGGCGAAGTTCGTCAAATCGGTCTCGGCACGACCGGACAAACCTGGGTCACACTCGCACCGTATTTTTTTCCGACGATTTCGTTGTTCGTCCTTGTTATTGCTTATTTTATTGATCTGACTCCAAAAACTTTTCTCGCCGTTTTGGGTTGGACGACCGCCTTTCACCTTGTTACGAATTGGAGCGAAACGAGCTTTCGTCAGCCTGATCTGAAAAAAGCCGGCGTCTTGAAAACGATTCTCATTCTGCCCGTTATGAATCTGATCTCTTACGGTTCGATCCTCGCTTTCGTTGCCGACGGACGCAAAGGTTTCGGCAATTTTTGGTTTGAAGGTTTTCAGGGAGCTATCAATCTCGTCTCCAAAATTTGGCGGCTACTTCAATAGAAATCTTACCTAAATATTTTTTACCGCAGAGACGCCGAGACGCCGAGTTTTTTGACAAAATGTTTGGCTGAAAAACTTCTTATTATCTTGAAAGTGCGCGAATCTTAAGAAAATCTGCCAAAAGTTTTAGTCTCAGCAGCTCCGAATTTGGTGATAAATGCCGCTTGAATGACAAATCAGTCTCAGTAAATCCAAATCTTGGATTGATTAATAATCCGACATCCGACATCCGAAATTTGGATCTACTGAAACTGATTATTTTGACGAAATTAAAGAGCAAATTTATAAACGATGATTCCCGTTACCTTAACCGGTTGATTTGAAAGCAGCGTCGGCGTGAATCTGCTTTGCCGGGCGGCATTTTCCGCACCGGCGCGAAGCAGCGGATGTCCCGAAACCACCGAAGCCGAAATTACATTTCCTTTTTCGTCAATTAAAACCTGAACATTGACCGCGCCTTCGATACGCATCTGTTTAGCGGCGGCAGAATACGGCGGTTTTGCCAGATAAGTTGATTTACCGTTGATAACGCCGAGCGAGACAGGCGGTGCATTTTTCGGCTCAACTATTTTCGGTGTTGATTTTACAACGACAGCGGGTATTTTATCGTCAACTTTTTCTTTGCTTTTGTCTTTATCGTCCGAAGGGCATAATCCGCAACCGACTTCGTCAGTCCCGGTATTTCTGCCAACCGTCTCCGGAATCTGATTAGCCGGTCCGAGCCGGACATCGCTCAAGTTAAAATTGCGGGCGTTGATGACCTCTTTTTCCCCGCGCACGTCCTTCGGCGGAGTCGTCGTTCTGGACATATCCTCATACAATTCCTTTAAGATTATCTTTTCCGACGGGCTTTTTTGTGATTTTTCAATTTTTATTTCGGGCTTCGGTGCAGGTTCGTCGCTGACCGCAACCGGCGCAACCAGACTTGATAATTCAAACTCGCCGGATCCCATTCCATAGTTTTTGGCAAACAGACTGTAAGTCCAGCCGCTCAAAAGCACTGCAACCAAAACTCCGAGAGTTGTTAAAATAAATCTGCCTTCCCGCGCATTTTCCAATTTGTTACTTTTTGATTCGATTAATTGATCTAACATTTTTTGATTCTCCTTTGTTTTCCGGTGCCATTTGGTAAAAAGTGTTGTAACTTGATTTACGGTAAAAACTTACCGACGCCACCTTAGACACCGACTTTTGAGATTTGTTCCCGAAGTTTTTTGGAAAATGCGATAAGCTAGCTATGAAAATATTTTCGGAGTTTGCCCACGAAACACACGAAAAACACTAAAAAAGAAAATGAATTTCAAGTTTTTCGAATATGCGCGTGTGTTTCGTGGGCGAAAACTCTTCAATTTTTTGTAACTGAAAACTCAGGCTATCTGTAAAATTATGAATGGAAAACAAAGAGAAAACGTCCGTCCCGGAATCCGCGTCGCGATCGTTCTCAAACAAGACCAGCGCACCGGCCGACAAACCATCGGCATCGTCAAAGACTTGCTGACCAACTCAAACTTTCACCCGCACGGCATCAAGGTTCGCCTGACCGACGGACAAGTCGGGCGCGTGCAGGAAATCCTCGCGGACGAAAGTTAAGAATGTGCGAGCAAACACGATAATGGATGGTTTTCAAACACGATAAAGCTCGAAACGCAACCTTGACTCAGTCAAGTTATTTTTGGCAATTAAAGTTTTATTCTTTCACTTTTTCGCCAAAAGCCTTCTCAAGTGCCTTCCGAAAGTCCTGAGCGTCGCCGTCAAGCAGTATTTCGCGTTCAAGTAGTTCGCGGGCTTTGGCTTCAAGTTGCGCTCGGGCGGTATTCAAGTTTTTTCTTTCCCCGATGATCGCCATTTTGTTATCAAGAATTATATCCTCGAAATGATGGACGTTTGTGATTAGTTCAAACGGGGTTGTTTCTTTCCCGTTTTCGTCAAACTTCTTTTTGATGACCTTGATGGCTGTTTCACTTTCTTTTTCAAAACTGAAAAGCTCTCTGTTTTCGTTAAAATCCTTTAAGTTAATATCCATATTTTCCTCTCTATTCTTTCCTTGATCTCCTCAATAAAAAATACAATAAATTTCTCCTTCAAAACTAAAGCGTAATTAATCAAAGAGTTTTATTGTTTTACGCCATCAAACCCAGATCGCGCAAAGCCGTTCTTACCCCGGCCAGAACTGAATTTATATCCGTCAACGCATCGTTTAAAGTACCAATATCAACAGTATCGCCGCCGGGTAATGCGCCGATTATTACCGTTCCCACATCTGACCGTTGCGTAACTGGGGTCGCATTGAAAAATCCGATTTTCTGGCTAGTTGACGTGCCGAGTTTTGTGCCGGTGGTCGTGCCGAAAATCAGGTTTTTTGCGTCGGCGATTTCGACATCATCCGAGAAATTGAATTTAGCCCCGCTTCCGACCGCATCAAAAATCACGCCGCCCGTGCTTCCAACCGTCGTTTTGAAATAGTTTGAGCCGTCATATTCGAGTCGTTGCTGTTCGGTCGTTTTTCGAACCTGTAAAGCCGCGCTTGGAATTGAAGTCAATCCAATTCCAATACGCCCCGCACTCCAAAGCTGGATGGAAGGATTACTGTCAAGCGTTCCGACCCCCGACAAAGTGAAGTCTATGTGCGAATTTCCCGCGCCGTCTTGTGTGCCGGTAATTCGTGAAAATACAGCATTAAAAGAATCAGTAAAAACAATGCTTTTTGCACCAGTTTCAGGATAAGTCCCGCCGATAATTAAATAATCTCCACCAGTTCCGCTTGGTCGTTTCAACGTCAAAACAGGGTCAGCAGTATTTGAAACTGTCAAACCTTGCGTCATCTCTGGTGGAGCATAAAATCTGACAATCTTATTAGCACCAATCGCCAAAGCAGGATTCACCATATCCGAACCTGTGAAAAACTTTAAGTTGATATTAGCGCCAAGTCCTTCACCTATCGTGTAATCCGCACCGATTCTACCCGAACCACCCCAATCAATGTATTTCAATTCATTGACATTAAAACCGCCGCTAGAAAGTTGCAGAAACATCGCACCGGCTAGTGTTGCGCCACCTATTTTCAATGTCGTGCCGTCGTAAGTCAGACCACTTGACGCACCGAACACTCCTGAATTATTGAGCTGAACCTGGGTGTTTGAACCTGCCGGCGAAACTGAAACAGTCTGCCACGTTGAATCTTCCCGTAAGAATTTAGACGAACCACCCGAACCCGATCCGAGACGCGCCGCCGCCAAAGTTCCGCTTGTGATTTTTGCCGAATCTAAACTGGGAATATCATCCGCCACGAGAGAGCGAAATGTCGGAGCTGCCGCGCCGCCTGATGTTGGTCCGGCAAAGATCAGATTAGCCGATTGATTGGCAAGTGAAGCGGCGAGCGTTCCCGCGCCCGTCACAGGCGAACCTGACACGCTAAAAATTGACGGTAAAGAAAGCCCAACACTTGTCACCGTGCCGCTTATGATCGTAAATTCGCCGATTGTATGATCGCTTTTATGGTAAAGCCCTTTACCGATCGCGCCGCCAACAATACCTGTGAGATCTATCTCGATCACGTCTGCGGGACGGGTTGACGGTGGTGTTAGCGAATCGAACGGCGCGTCGGAAATATTCGCACTGGCAAAAATATTATCCTCCGTCCGGCTGTGCGCGATAATGTCGAGATGTTTAGAAAATGCGCTCTCGCCCGCATATTTTTGGGTCGTGCCTTTTTTTTGCGAGCTTAAAAACACTAACGGGACGCCTGATTCGCCCGTATCTTTAACGTAAATATCGGCGTATTTGGAGTCTTTCGTGGTAACAAAAGCATCGTCAAGAATTAGCGTGACGTGCGCCGTAAAAGCTTCATCGGCGGTGGCAGCGGCAATTTGGCGTAAAGTACCTGTTTTGGTTGCTGAATAGAATTCGATCTCGACTCCGGGAGTGTCGAAAGTAGAGCCCGCCGCAAGGAATCCATCGTCGCCCGTGGTGCACGTATCAATATCGGAGCCGCCCACGCGGCGCATAATTATGCTTTCACCGACAAGCGGCGTGAAATATCCGTCCGCATCGCGGGTCACAACATCGATCGCGGCAAAATAAATAGTTGTCGCCATTAGCTGACCTCCACTGTGATATACCCGTCCGAATAGGAAGCGGTAACGGCCAAAGCTTCAGGGATCGGTTTCGGCGTGAAATCGTCAACAGTCGATAATTCCGATGGCGGATCTAACGCCTCGGTGATTTCAATTTCAAATGTTTCGTAAGCATATTCATTGTAGGCTTGCGTTATTACTGACACGGATAGATTTTGATTCAGAACGGCATCGATTACTCTGAAATATTGAAACGGATGTCCTTCGGGCGATTCAAAAGTATTCTGCGTCGACACGATTTTGATGATCTGATATTTTGTAAAGCTTAAGGCTTGGCGAAGAGTGACAGTAAACACGGCTTTCAGATTATTGCGCGTTCCGCCACGATCAAATTCGCCGAACCAAAGCAGCGAGTATCCGTATTTTATCGCCTCTTCCAATCGGCGGACACCATAGGCAATGAACGACGCTTTTTGCTCGATAAACCCGCCTGAACCAAGGATGCGCCCTGCAAGTGCTTGTTGGTTCGGGTCACGGCATGTGACCGGGCGCGAAACGTCGTTATTGTCAGCGTCTTCGAATGTCACGACGATCGTATTTTTTAGATCAGTCACGTCAACTTGCGAGAATTTCAAACTGGATTCCGTCGCCGAGCGGATAATATTTCCCCCGATCGCGTCCGTGAAAATAGGAGCGTTCGTCAGCTCTTCTTCGGTTGCTTTGGATAATGGAACGACTTTGTAAACGCCGTCCGCAAAGAACGGGACGCTAAATCTTCCGGTGCGGCAAATATTGGTAATTTGTTCGGCGGCCGGCAGTGCTTGCGTGTTGCAATCAAAGATCGTTCTCGGCGTTAGATTCCAGGTCTTGCTCCCTGATTCCAAATCAAGCGTGAACTGAACAGGCGTTATCGCCCAATCGTGGACATCAATAAAAGATTGAATATCGAATTTTGTGTGAGGGTAGCCTGCACCCCAGCGAATATTTGTAAGGAATTCAAGGACTGCCCAAACCCGGTGATTATTTCGCGCCTTTGCATACGTCTCCGCATCCGAATAAATGCGCCCGTTTTTGAATCCGTGGCAATAGCAAGTGATTTCGATATTATTTACCCCGGCGGTCGTGCCGGGATTTGATGAGGAGGTGCCGACGACATAAACATAAGTTCTGCCTGAAAAATTGGAGACTCCCGGCGTCCATCCCGTCGCACTCTGTCCGCGCTGACCAAGGCGAACCTGATAAGACTGGACATTTGCCGCCGACCCGCTCGATGAAAAGATATTGTAAAAAACATTAAAAACCGATTCGCATTCGTCGTTCGAAACCTCTGCCAAAACATGAACAGTCCCGCGATTGGCGTTTGACGTATCTTGCCGACTGTAATACTGCAAAACAGGGAGTTTTAGCAGTATTTTTGCGCCCCAAATAATTGATATTGGAGTTCTGAGAAGCGAATCGTTTGATTTTCCTTTTGACGTGATAAACCGCGAATTGACATTGACGCCCGGAGCCTCAAAATCGTAAGAGCCGAAATATCGCGAATGGCCGAACCGTGCCGAGCAGTCATCTTTCGTCAGGCGCGGGCAAGACGTCCACGGCGCGCTTGTGTCGGGATTGTTAACGCCCTGCGAACCGCCAAGATGGAGATCATACGGGCAAAGCGAACGCTCAACGTCTAAGAGCGTTTCGAGATTGCCACCGAAGACCCGCGCCGAGCATTCTTTCATTCTGATTTCCGAAGGAATCCGCATTTCGGGCGAACGATAGCCGGTAACGCCTTTGACGGTCTGCGAGTAGATGCCGACGATCTCCGGGCGTTTCAGATGTCCTTCCCACATCAAAACGATCTCATCAATATCCGCCCAATAATAATAAATTTCTACTTTGATCGGCACATAGTCTTTATCGGTAAAAATCGCTCTTAAAGTTTGATCGCTGTCGGCGAAAGTAAACTCTACAGGTTGCGAATTTATATCGGGAAAAAGCGGAATCGGATGGAAACCGCTCATCAGACGCGGCACGATCGGCGTCAACGGAATAAGGCGAAAATTGATAAACTCTGCATAGTCCGCCTTTGCGTAATAGGTCGGATCGGCGTCGGGACCGTCGAGATACACGGCCACTACCTCGCACAAATGCGGCTGTGCAAGCCCCTGTAAAGTCTCTTTTTGCTCCGTGGTTAAACTCACTTAATTAATCCAAATCCAAATTGACTGAACATAACTCCGACGAGCCACGCTGTAAATCATGTTCGCTTTGACTTCACGGCGAAACTTCGCGAGCGCATCGTCAACATTGTCCGCTTCGATGATAAAGTGCAGATTATTGTCGTAAATAATCTCGAAATCATTGGTTGGACGTGACGCACCAAACGCAAACATCGACATTAAAATAATGATTGCAAGATATTTCATCCCTCAAATACCCCATTTCGCCAGAAGCGATTCGGTTAGCTCATTGGCAACAGTTTTCGGCAAAACCGATGAGCAAATAATAATTTCGCCAAAATCAACATTCGCATTTCGGAGCGGGAACGTTCCCGGACGGTCACGCCCGAAAAGTAAACCGTCCGCCATAGTCCAGCCCGCTATGCTTTGAATGTGCACAAGTCCAAATTCATTCATCGGTGCTTGTTGATCGCTTTCAGCATATTCAATGCCGTTTTTCTTAAACGTATATCCGTCACCAAGTCCGAGATTATAAAATTTAGTAGTTCCCAAACCTCCAAGGATCGCGGGGCTTCCCGCAGTTGAATCGTTATTTGAAATAATCCCAACATTCTCCGCAAAAGTTGCTTCGCGCATTTTCATAACCAAAAATGCTTCATGAAATGAGTTGGAAATCGCCGTGCTAATCCCATCCGCGCCGCCCGTCGTATCAAGCCGAACGATTGGCAGACCGTTCTGCTCGTTTGTCTGATAAGTAACACCCAAAGTCGAATTAATTTCCTCACCGCCTGAAATTGAATTAGTCCAAATATCATCGGGTAACGCCGTATTATCTATCGCGCTTGCAATTGGTGTTTTATACCAGTGCGATACACGGGAAATCTGCGAAACATCAAAAACCGTTACACCCGACCTGCGAATTTGCTTAAATATCGCGCTGCCTGAATAAAGCGCGACGACCATTTTCTTTTGTGTCAGCGAAGAATCTTTAAATTTGACCAGATAATATTGATTATTCCGCGCCGATTGAATAACCAATGGAGTTCCACTAACCTTTTGCCGGCAAAATAATTCCCAAAGATACTCGGCAGGTGTTAAAAGAACGCCGTCGAGTTCAACTGTCCGGCTTGTCGTATAGTTCGCTAAAACAGGAAACTCAAGCGCAAACTCGCGGTTGCCGGTATTCGAGCCATATAAAATAGAATCGTCGTAGCCTTCACCAAGCTCGTTGACAATCTCCGAAAACGAGATCGTTTCGCTCGGCTCCCTGCCACAGATGGCTAAGAGCGTATATCCGTTTATTAAAGTCTCAGCCATTAGATATATAACCCCGCTTGCCGGTCGGCGATTTCCGAAACCCCTTCGTTTGCCAGTTCATCGTGATAAGCATCCCGAACGGCAGCCGAATTGCGAATGATCACATCGCGTTCGCTTCGCGGTTTGAATTGCTCTCTGAAGAACCTCAACTCTTCGGCGATCATCGCGTTTGAAGTGATCACGGCCGACATCATCGCACTATCAGAAGATCGCGCAGATGCGGATCCACCACCGCTTGAAACCCTTGAGCCGGACGACCCGGACGACGAGCTGCCCGTCGAAGAATTCGAAGGCGAATCAAAGCCGCTAAACGCCGTCCCAAACTGATTACCAGACCAATTCTCATTGCCATAGTCGTTGCGCCCTAATTTATTGGTGTTTTGCCCCGTTTGGTCCGCGTAATTTTCAATCACATCCTTCGATGTTTCCAGTTGCACAACATCATCCGGTCGTTTAGCCGACTGGCCGCGCCCAAAAGTTCCGTCGCCGATCTGCTTTAAGGTCTTCAAGACGTTTTTATCTTTAATATCCACACCGTAAGCACTCTGAGCGGATTTTTTGAGCTTCTTTTCGGCAGACGGCTGTAAGAAATGCTTGAGCAAAAAGAAGCCGCCAATTGCCGCCGCCGCCGCGATCGTGAAAGGATTTGTGGCAAGTGCGCCCATTGCGCCAAGCATTCCGCTGCCGCCCGCCGACGCTCCTAACGCCATACCGGGCGCGGCAGAAGCCATTCCCGCCATTGAAAGGGTCGCCGCAGCCGGAGCCGCGCCGAAGGCAATCGAACCCCCGCCAAGACCTAATAAAGCACCAAGTCCGCCGATGCCTTTTGATAGCAGTCCGCCTTTACCGCCGCCACCGCTAAGAAGTGAAAAGATGCCGCCGCCCTGGTTGCCCCCGAATAACCCGCCACCGCCTATATTTCCACCGCCTATATTTCCACCGCCAAATATACCTCCACCGCCATATCCGCCGCCGCCAAATGTACCGCCGCCGCCTTGATTACCGCCGAACAACCCACCGAAGATTGATCCAAGATTGAAACCGCCGCCTCCACCGCCGCCGCCGAATATTTTAGAGGTCAGCCACTTTGCCGCCATATCAAGAAGCATTTGCTTGAATTTATCTGCAATTCCAGCGAAGATCGTTTTCATTTTGTCGCCGAAACTCTTACCACTTGAAACCAATACCTCAAATGCGTTGCGAATAAAATCGTAGGTTTTCTGATACTGCTCGTTAAATTGTTTTTGCGCGTCAATCTGTTTGGCAGTATTCAATAGATACTCTTTTTGCGACGGACTAATGTCCTTCAAATCGGTGTTGATTTTAGCCAGAGTTTTTTCATACTCTGATAATTCACGGTTGCCGTTTTGAAGTTGAGTCAATTGACCTGTTAATCCCTCACCGAGTTTT
The DNA here is from genome assembly GCA_031362765.1 of Acidobacteriota bacterium. Lineage (GTDB taxonomy): Bacteria > Acidobacteriota > Blastocatellia > Pyrinomonadales > Pyrinomonadaceae > JAFDVJ01. The sequence goes on from JANLTD010000891.1 coordinate 10,361, forward strand.
GAGGCTTCGGCAACCTGTTTACGAATCTCCAGGATCCGTCCGAATTCCGCTGCGCGCGACTGTTCAATTTTTAAGGCCTGGGCAGCCTCGTCAATTTGCTGTTGACCAAAGCCGTCATTCGCCATTTGCTGTCTCAAACGAATAATTTCGAAATAGTTTTTTATCCGTTCCTTCTCATGATCGTCAACGACTCCGGTTAGATTGATTTGTTCCTCAAGATTTATCAGATCAAGCGCACCGCTGTTTTGAATGCCTTGAATTTTGTTTTCAAGTAATTCCTGACCACGTTTTATCTCCTCATTAAATGCTTTTTCGCTGTCAGTTATTGCTTGGATGGATTCATCAAAAGTTTTTTGCGCTTCCTCCACTCGCTTTAAGTCTGCAAGCTCTTTTTCAGTATCTCCAACCGTATTTGGTAATGGTTGATAGTTATTGAGTTTTAACTTAGCTCTTAAGTCAATGATTTCCTGTTGTTTAGAGGTTGCATCCTTAACGCGGTTTGTTGCTTGAATACCCTGCACAACGTCAGGGGATGCGCCAGCGAGTTTATTGAATTCCTTGACCGCTTCTTTGAATGCCTTGATAGTTTCATCAGCCAGCTTTTTAGCCGAGTTTTTGGCACGGTCAATTTTATTTTCAATCCCGATTGCAAAACCTTCACCGAAAAACTCTCCGATAATTCTGGTGATCTCAGACGGTGATTTAATTATAAGTTGAGTATTTAAACCAGATTCGGCGGTTTTACCCATCAGCATTGATAAGCTACGAATTTCACCAAGTTTGGAGTTCATACCTTGAAGCAATCCATCGCCTAAATATTTACCAACCTTGACACCTGATTGTTGAGCTTGAACTGCGGCATTTTCCATACCAGTCAGAGTTCGGACAGCTTTTTCAACTTTCGGTTTTGCTGACAATAAACTGTTGGCAAAATTTTGCGTGAAATCAATTCCTAAGAGACTGCCAGATTTAGCAATTACTGGCTTGCTTTCAAGAACGGCACTATTTAGCCCTGAAAGTTCCTTTTTAATAGCTTCTTTAAGATTGCTTGAAATTCTTTGGTCATTTAGAAGCTTATTTAACGCAAGTTGTAAATCCTTATTTGCTGCCGCAATTTTCGGTTTAGCGTCATTAACACCTTGTTTAACATCCTCGCCGATTTTGGTTACTTCAGTTTTTAATTGCTTGCGAAGTTCGGGTGAAATTTGAGTGTTTTGTGCTAATTGGTCAAGCGTTGTTTTCAGCGTCACACCTGATTGTTTGATAACTTCTTGTGCTTTTATCGTTCCTTCTTTGAATCCCGCTTCCAAAGCGTTCAGACTTTTCAACGCAGATAATTTCATCGCTTCCGTTGCGTTTGGTGATGCAATTATGTCCTTGAAATATTGAGCATCTTCTTTACTGACATTTTTTGCAAATTGTTGCTTTTCGTTGTCAATATATTGATACATATCGTCAAATTCTTTTTGCACTCGTACTTTTTGCGCTTCAATTTCTGCCGCGTCACCGCCAAATAAATTCCATACACTAAAGCCAAGTCCGCTGGCGACTGATCCAAAAATATTGAGCAGGCCGACTATACCTTTGGCAATTAAAGCGGCGGCATTCACAAAGAAAACCTGAATTTGCGACCCGGCGGTTTGCTGGTCGAAAATTGAAAGAACACTATCACTAATTGAATTTCCGAAACTTCTTTGACCGTTTACAACATTTGCCCAGAACTTCTTCCATCGTGCTTCAGTTGAATTAAGCATTATGCCCGTTTTGTTGCCGTAAGCGTCTAAGTCACCACCTTGTTTCAGTTGCTCATTAAAGGCTTTTACGTTTCGGGCTAATGTTAAGAAACCTTCGCGGGCTTGTTGGTCTCTCATAAAATCGAACTTTTTAGAAATATCTTCGTCGCTCAAACCTTCCATTTGTTTGGCGATCTCATTTATCAGAACCGCCATATCTTTAAAGTTATGATTAGCATCAAAAACATCTATTCCAATATCTTTAAAGCCTTTTTGGTATTCAGGGTCTGAAAGTTTTTCTAAAGCGTTTTTAAGTAAGGTTGTATTTCCCGCCGCATCATTTGATGCGCCTTGCAGAGTGGACATTGAAGCAATAAGCGATTCTAAAGGCTGTTTTGTTGATTTAGCAGTATTAATAATCTGGTTAAATCCTTCGGCAACCTGCGAGTCTTTTGCTAAAGCCTGTCCAAAACTGGACGCGATAAGAGCGTTGAATTTGGGTAATTCTTTGGCAGTGATCCCGTATTGTTTGGCGAGCGCGGCAATATTTTCGGTGTGCGTAGCAATATCCGTATTTGAAGCCGTCGCCGCGATTCCAAACTGTCGTAGAAAATCAATCAGTTCCGGTTCGGTAATGTTTTGGAACGCCGATTTGATTGTGAACGATGCCTTTGCAATATCGTCCGCGTCTTGCGGGATTTGTGTTGAAAGCTCTTGAATATCGTCTTGAAATTGTTTAAGAGCAACCGGCGTTTGAAAGTTTTTATCCAGTGTGGAGGTAAATCTTGTTAATTTATCAAACGAAGCATTAAGTCTAATACCTTCGGCGACGATTTGATGGATTTGCGAAATAACTTGTGGTAAAGCGCTACCAATAGCACCGCCTATTAACCCACCTTTAAACGCCGAATCAAGCGAAGTTTTTGCTTTATGCCCTTCGGTTGCTAAGTTTTTAACATCTTTTGAAGTGCTTTTGATTTCAGATTGAATGTGATTTAGATTTGTTCGATCTAAACTATCGAGGTTCTTTTTAGCGTCGGTAACTTTAAAATTCTTAACGTCTTTTGCCGTTTCTTTAATTTCAGATTGAAGATGATTGAGGTTTGTTTTATCTAACCGGTCGAGGGCTTGTTTGGCGTTTCTGGCATCACGCACGTCGAGATCGTGCAAGCCGTGTCCGATGTCATCAATTTGAGCTTCGACTTTACTTGCGCCGTCGAGTGAAATTTTTAATGTAATCTCTTTCGCCATTACGATTGTCTGGTCAAAGCCTCAAAAATTAATTTCGTGTGAATCTTGAAACGTCTTTCGTGCGATTGTTCGGTTTCGCGCCAAACCTCAAGCAGCTTCCATTCCCAATATTCGAGCGTGTTCAAATCCAGCGTCCCGGCGTTTTGCTGACGAACGATATTTTCAATTTGACCGACAATGCGCTGCAGAACTTCTTCCGATGAACTTGACTGATTCAAGAGCGGCGGATTGCCG
>JANLTD010000895.1:0-1552 GCA_031362765.1 Acidobacteriota bacterium
GCCTAACGAAATTTGCGAAGCCATCGTTCAAAACACGCGAACGCCCTAACAATAAATCGTCAAAATTGCGCGAAAAACGACCGATGGCGAACTGCTCGAATTGATCTCTTTTAATCAGCAGCTTTTGATCAAAGCCCCCGCGATCATTGATGCGATCATCGCCAATACCTATCGGACATCCGAAGCCGAACGGCGCGCCCAGGAAGTCAAACGCGAGTTTTTTGAAAAAGAACGCGGGGCCCAGCAGATCGCCAACGAGCTTCGCGCCCAAGGCAAAGAGGCAGCCGCAGAATTTGTCGAAAAGGCGGCGGTCGCCGATGCCCCGAAAGGTTTTGAAATCAGTTTTGAAGATGCCGTCTTGCTCGCCCAACATATCGAGGTTCCCGACGATGAAGTTGATGACAGTTGGCTGTCGCTCGAATTTATTGAAGAACTCTACGAAGAATCGCCCGAAGAACGCGCCGCGATTGTTGACAAGATTTTGGGAGAGCTCAAATTTGAGGAAGATTCGGTTTCCGGCGAACGGATCTCGATGATCAACCGCATTCTCAAAATGGGTATGAAAGACCGCGTAAAGTTAGCGATGAAAGGCGACCGCGAAGCGCGAAATATTCTGATTCGCGACCCAAACCGGATTGTCGCGCAGGCCGTTATCCAGAATAACCGCATCACCGAACAGGAAGTTGAAAAAATCGCGTCAATGAAATCGGTTCCTGAAGATGTTTTGCGGATGATCGCGATCAACCGCGCGTGGGCGCGAAATTATCAGATCATGCTCAAACTGGCATCGAATCCCCGAACGCCGATGGGCAATGTCATCAGCATTCTGACGCGTCTGCAGCTTCGTGATCTACTCGCAATGTCAAAAAACCGTAACATTTCCGATGCCGTCCGCAAACAGTCAATGCGGCTCGCAAACGCACGCGCAGGCAGATGATTCAATTTGGGTTTGCGGATTTAGGATTATTTTTCTTCAAATCCGCAACCCGCCGGTTCAAATCCAAGATCATAAAAATTCCGTAATTGTGCCGGTCCTCACGAATGTGCCCGCCATATCGGTTAACGTGTGACTTGCCGCGCCCGCCCACAAACCGACAAAAACGGACGGCAACAAAAATTCACCGATATTTTTACGGACCATTGCGCCGGCGTCTTCCCAGGTTTTCGCCATTTCAAGCAGATCAGGCAAGTTACCCCCGTAATAGCTTGCGTAAATAAAAACAGCAGCAAACGCAGTGAGCGTTGATACACCCATAAAGTAAACGACCCGCAAAAAGGTTCCAAAAACAAGTCCGTGCGACCAACGCGAACGATGAGCGAAGAAACTCTGATACGGAAACCACAAAAAACGAAAAACTCCCCAACGGGTATATTGTTTGCTCATTGTGTCCAGGTCAGGACCGAACATTAAACCACCGAATAAAAATGCAATTGTCACCGAAGTAGAAATCGCCGTGTTTTCGGTAATCCGCCCCGCTGCCTCGAAAATAGGAGCGACAAAGAGAATTGTGATTGCGTCGTGTGTTTTTCCTGAAGTCATCGTTCAAGTTCG
>JANLTD010000993.1:0-5693 GCA_031362765.1 Acidobacteriota bacterium
CAGAGAATTGAATATGTACCGACCAGAAAGAGCGTTGAGAACTGAATAAAAACAACAAACGGAAGCTGTGTGATCGCCGTTTGAAAATAAAATTCGCCGAGTTGAATATTGAGCGAAGGCAGATACGCAATCAGAAAAGCCGCGCACAAAACAACGATGTCTGCCATAAATTGCACAGGCCGGCGCAGAAACCAAAACCGTTCTTGAGAGTTTTTTTTAAGGGGCTGAATTTCTCGCATCAAAGATTTTTAAGAAGCCTTTAGTTTGAAGTTACTTTACCTAAAATTGAACTGTCAAATATTAAACTCCGAATACGAAAGGCAACCGTAATAATAAAAGGTTGAATCAAAAGAGTTTCTGAGTTATTCTTATCAATTGGAAAAATAATTTTAGAGGTTTTATTTTATGAAGTTAAAAGTGTTGTTTCTTATTATTCTCGCGCTTTGCCTAAGCCAAATTTTTTTCGCGCAGGAAACTGTTCAGACAACCGATAGTCAGCGCGGTTATTTAATCGGACCGGGTGATGTGCTAACCATTAAAGTTGTCGGTGAAAAGGATTTTGAGGTCGAAGCCGTGACGGTTGATGAAGACGGCAAAATCCAAGTTCCTTATACTGACGGCATTGTCGCAAAATGCCAAACTGAAAAAGAGGTTCGCACTCAAGTTTCTAAAGTATATTTAAAATATCTCCGAAATCCGCAAATTCAAGTTTATGTTAAAGAACGCAACAGTCGTCCGCCGGCCACGATTTACGGCGAAATTAAACAGCCGCAGCGGATTGTTCTGACGCGCAAAGCGACTTTAAAGGATCTGGTGGCTTTTTCGGGCGGCGTGACCGAGAAAGCGAGCGGAATGATCCAGATTACGCGCACGCAGCCCGTGCTCTGCTCGGAAGACAGTGACGACGACTTGAAGGCTTTTAAGAACGACGGCAGCAATCTCCCGACGCGTCTATACAGTATCGGCAGTCTGCGGGAAAGCAATCCGACAATTTATCCGGGCGATATCATTGATGTCCAGACCGCCGCGCGAATCTATGTGATCGGCGAAGTGTTGAAAACCGGGGAATTGTCGCTACCCGAAGGCGGTTTGCCGCTGATGCAGGCGATTGCAATGGCAAGCGGAACAACGCGCGAAGCGAAAACGAAAGAAGTAAAGATTTATCGCCGCAAAGAAGGTTCGCCGCAGCCGCAACTGATTTCCGTCAATTATGAAGCGATCAAAAAAGGTACGCAAAAGGATATAATGCTCGAACCGTTCGATATCGTCGAGGTCGGAAAATCAAAGAAAAGCGTGTTTGATATTATGCTCGACATTGCTACCGGCAGCGTCAGAAACGTAGCAAACACTGCGGTAAGATTTTAAATAATAGCGCTACAAAATAAAAATCGTGAATCATTTAATTTATCCCGATGATTCACGATTTTTTTATCATTCCGCGTAGATCTTTTCAATCACGTCTTTATATTTTTCGTCCACCACCCGCCTTTTTACTTTCAAGGTCGGGGTCAGTTCTCCGCCTTCGACCGTCATTTCTGCTTCGAGAAGCGCGATCTTTTTGACCTTTTCAAACTTCGCCAGATCTTTTGTCAACTCGCCAACCTGTTTTTCGAGCATTTTGATGATCGTTTGATCCGCACAAAATTCCTTTGGCGTTTTCAGATTTAATCCTTCGTTTTTAGCAAAACTTGCAAGCTGTTCAAAACTCGGCACGATCAGTGCGGACGCGAATTTACGGTCGTTGCCGACAAGCACGACCTGGCTGACAAAACGCGAGCCTTTGATCAACTGCTCGATCGGCGAAGGTGCGATGTATTTGCCGCCCGATGTTTTGAAAAGTTCCTTTTTGCGGTCGGTTATTTTCAGAAAACCTTCATCGTCAAATTGCCCGATGTCGCCGGTTTTGAACCAGCCGTCTTCGGAAAAAACGTCGCGCGTCGCTTCCGGCTTGTTGTAATACCCGAGCATTACATTTGGTCCCGTTGCCTCGATTTCGCCGTCGGAGGCGATACGAACTTCAATGTTGCGAATCGGTTTGCCGACCGTTCCGAGTTTGACATCGATCGGATTGCTCGACGTGATGACGGGCGAGGTTTCGGTCAACCCGTAGCCTTGCATGATCGAAACGCCTGCACCATTGAAAATCAGATAGATCGTTTCCGAAAGCGCCGCGCCGCCCGTGATGCAAAAGCGCAGCCGGCCGCCGAAAAATGCGCGGAATTTTGAGAAAACCATCCGGTCGGCAATCGAATGTTTGACTCCTAAAAAAAATGAAACAGGCACATTTCTTTCGGTTTTCAAGGCAAATTCTTTACCAATGTCAATCGCCCAATCAAAGATCTTTTCCTTGAGCGGACTTGACTCAGCCGCCGTCAGTTTTGCTTTGGCGTATACTTTTTCAAAGAGTCGCGGCACGCCGACAAAGATCGTCGGTCGAACTTCGCGCAGATTGTCGGCGACCTTGTCAATTGATTCGGCATAATGAACCGCCATTCCGTTAAAAACATAGAGATACATGGCCGAACGCTCGAAAATGTGCGAGAGCGGCAAAACCGAGAGCGGCACGTCTTTTTCGGAAAAACTGTATTTTTCGCCCGCGTCAATCACGTTTGAAATTATATTGCCGTGCGAGAGCATCACGCCTTTTGGTTCGCCTGTCGTGCCTGATGTGTAGATCAGCGTCGCGACATCGCCCGATTCGATCGCCTTTGCCAGATCGCGGATCAAATTCGGTTTTTCGGTTTTCAGCTCCGCGCCTAAGTCTTCAAGTCTTGCCAGCGAAATTGCATTTTCAGCCGTCACGCCTTCAAAATCGAAAAAGACGAGCTTTTCAAGCGTTTTGCATTCGGGAAAGATTTTTATGAGGCGTTGATATGTCGCGTTGTCCTGAACAAAGAAAACCTTTGAACCCGAATCATTGATGATGTAGCAGACGCTGGTTTCCGCAAGCGTCGTATAAATCGGCACATCAACGATTCCGGCAAACTGACAACCGGCGTCCGCAAGCGTCCATTCGGGCGAATTTGTCGCTAAGATCGCCGCCTTGTCGTTTTTTCGCAAACCGAGCGCGTAAAGTCCGAGCGCGATATTTTCAGCCCGCAAACAAATTTCGTCGGACGAAACTGAGCGCCATTTGCCGCCCATTTTGAAATTCAAAGCATCGGCGCGCTTGTGTTTTTTCAAAGCTTGCCGAAAAAGTTCCGCCAGAGTTTTCGGTTCGTCTGTAAAAAGCGGAACACGGGAACGCGGATTACGGATCACGAATTGCGAATTTTCGGACTCTCGGCTCTCGATTTTTGACTCTTGACTCATTTTTGCAAAACGCCTCCGAAAAATACTTTTAAGACTTCGTCCGCCATCGGCGCGAGCGGATAGGATTTGTTTGAAAGAATCCAGTTTGTGACCATTTCGTCGAGTGCGCCGTAAAGAATTTTCGCGCAGACGACCGGTTTTAAATCATTTCGAAAAACACCTTTCTTCTGTCCGTCTTCGATGGTTTGCTGAATGATCGAAAGATATTCGGAAAAACCTGCTGCCGAAAATTGCTGCATAAATTTGGTCGAACCGCGCAATTCCACCTGAAAGACGATTGCCAGATCGCGGTCCGCGCCGAGGCGTTCGAGATGAAGCTGGGCAACGCGGCGTAGCTTTTCTTCCGGTTTTTCGATCTCTGCCAATTCTTTTTTCCCTTCGGCGATAAAATCCGCCATCGTCCGGTCAAAAACCGAATTGAGAATATCGTCTTTGCTTTTGAAATAAAGGTAAACCGTGCCGTCGGCAACGCCGGCCTCTTTGGCAATATCGGCAACTTTTGAATTGAAATAGCCTTTGCCCGCAAAGACCTTGATCGCGGCGCGCAGTATCGCTTCGCGTTTATCCGCGACAAAGGCGCGCGGTGCTTCTCCGGTTGTACGTGTCGAACGAGACATAATAATTAGCTTTTGGTCTTTGGTTTTTGGTCTTTCGTTTTGAAGATTCAGAGTTGTGCTATTACATCGAACATTTAAATCCAAAAACCAAAAACCGAAAACCAACCTGAATGAATCATCATTCATTTTTAGTAAAGTTATAACAGATTGCCCGATTAAATCAACAAAAATTTTACATATTACAAATTTTTTACAAATTTGCCGATTTTATTAGCCAAATTCAGCAAACTTTCAAATTGTGGTATCGTAAAATTTTGAATGCGAATCAAGGGTTGAATATTGGTCAACTGAAAAGTTGTTTGCAAACTCAAAATTCATGGTGAAAAGTGTCAAAAATAGGATGCGGATGAACGCCGATTTCTAAAAAAATCCGCGAAAATCCGCCGAATCCGCGTTTGTCCGCGTCCCATTTCTTTTTAATGTTTCTAATCCTTGAAGTTTTAAGCCAAATTCGCGGACATTTTTCAACTCCTGATTCGCATTTTGAATCGAACACAAGAAATTTAATGACAAGCAGAATTTACAATTTCAGCGCGGGACCGGCGATTTTGCCGCCGGAAGTTTTGGAAAAGGTACAAGACGAATTGCTTTCGCTCGGCGGAATCGGGATGAGCGTGATGGAAGTCAGCCATCGCTCGAAACATTTTGAACCGATTCTTCATTCAGCAGAAAGCGGAATCCGCGAACTTCTCCAGGTTCCCGACAATTACAAAATTCTATTCTTGCAAGGCGGTGCGAGTTTGCAATTCGCGATGATTCCGATGAATTTTCTGAAAAACACGGCAGATTACGTCGTGACCGGCGCGTGGGGCGAAAAGGCCGTCAAAGAAGCGCGCAAATGCGGCAATGTGAACGTCATCCATTCGACCAAGGATTCGGGTTTCAAATCTGTTCCAACGCCGGACGAACTCAATTTCAGCCAAACGGCAGATTATATTCATTACTGCTCAAACGAAACTATTGACGGCGTCGAATTCAAATACGACCTTGACGGCAAAGGCATCGCGGTCATTTGCGATGCTTCGTCAAACATACTTTCAAAACCGATCGACATCGAAAAATACGCCCTTCTCTACGCCGGAGCGCAGAAAAATATCGGTCCTTCAGGCGTGACCTTGGTAATTATCCGCGACGATCTGCTCGAACGCGTTCCCGCCAATCAATTTTCGATGCTCGATTATCGGGCGATTGCCGCCAACGATTCGATGCTCAACACGCCGAACACGTGGGGAATTTATCTGATAAGTTTGGTCTGCGAATGGCTCAAAGCAAAAGGCGGCGTCGCGGCGATGGAGCGCATTAACGAAGAAAAAGCAAAAATTCTTTACGACGCGATTGACACAAGCGACGGTTTTTATCAAGGACACGCCGAAAAAGCGGCGCGTTCGCTGATGAACGTCACATTTCGTCTGCCTTCGGAAGATTTGGAAAAACAATTCGTAACGGAAGCGACCGCCAACGGCTTCGACGGCTTAAAAGGACACCGCTCGGTCGGTGGCATTCGTGCTTCCGTTTATAATGCTTTTCCGAAAGAAGGCGCGTGTGCATTGGTTGAATTTATGCGAGATTTTAGTCAGAAGAATTTTTAACTGATTGAGATGACGTGGGGCGAAACCGCCACCAAGTCCGTTAGGGGTAAAAGGACAACCCGATCACAAAGCCGCTGTGCGCGTGCTTACGCCCATTGAATTGTTCGGCATTCCATCGCAAACACTCAAGCCTGCTAAGGCACATGACGATTAGCCACTTACATCAGCATTCGCA
>JANLTD010000905.1:0-1844 GCA_031362765.1 Acidobacteriota bacterium
TCTCGATGAGCTATCCCGCGTGATCGACGGCGAATTGATTGAATAAGGCGGAAGACTTAGCCGCGCTCACCTTTTCGAGGGGGAAAGAGTATCTCACCATTTACAATTTTGTAGATGCTTATCAGCATTTCTCCGATCCTGAATGGGACGGCGAAGCAATCGCGCCCGAAGAACTCGCTCTAGATTTGCTCAAGTTTCTGATCGATCGGGATGTCGAGCCAACGCTCGCCAAGGAGATGGCAGAGCAAGAATTCCCCCGCGTGATACTGTTGGGCGATGTCAGAAAAAAATCTTGGTAAAAATAGCGGTTCGGGTGTAGAATCGGCAAAAGAGACGCGGAGAATCCATTTGGAGAGTTAAAGATGATGTTACGCACCAGAGTTTTTGCATTGGTCTTACTTTTGGCAATGTTGATCGGCAGTTTGCCGGTCGCGGCGCAGAACGATCGGCAGTTGACCCAAAAAGATGACGATAAATCGTCGAAACGCACGGCTTTGGTGATCGGCAACGCCGAATATACCAACGCCCGCAAACTCGCCAATCCAGCCAATGATGCGACCGATATGGCAAACACTTTGTCCGAACTCGGTTTTGAAGTCGTGTCGGGTACTAATCTGAGTTTGAAGGTGATGAAGGACAAAGTCCGAGAGTTTGGCGACAAACTAAAGGTAAACGGCGGAGTCGGACTATTTTATTACGCGGGACACGGAATACAGGTCGGCGGACGAAATTGTCTGATTCCGGTCGAAGCGGACATTCAGCGCGAGGACGAGGTCGAAGACACCGCGCTCAATTTTGACCTTGTACTGCGAAAGATGGCGACGGCGAACAACGGTTTGAATATCGTGATATTGGACGCGTGCCGCAACAATCCGTTTGCCCGAAGCTGGAGCCGCGATACGAGCGACGGAGGTTTAGCGCAAATCTCAGCACCGACCGGAACATTTATCGCGTATTCGACATCACCCGACAAAACGGCTTCGGACGGGACAGGTAGAAACGGACTTTATACTTCGGAACTTTTGAAAGTGATCACAAAATCGAATTTGACGATCGAAGAAGCGTTCAAGAACGTCTTGATCTCGGTCAAAAACACGAGCGGCGGCAAACAAGTGCCGTGGACATCTTCGAGCTTTAGCGGCGAATTTTATTTCAAAGCGGAGAAATCGCCGATCGTCAAGCCGGTGACGAACAACACGACCGAGCCGACAATTGTTGCGAAAAACAAGGCGGCGCAGGAACAGGAAACGTGGGATCTAGTCAAAAACTCAACCGACACCGACGATTTTCGGCTGTTTCTGAAAGAGTTTCCGACGGGCGCAAACTCGGAAAAAGCGAAGATCAGATTGGACGAGTTGGCTTGGCTGGCGGTCAAGAATTCAAACGACAAGGCAAAACTGAAAGGTTATCTAAACGAGTTTCCAAACGATGCAAACACATCGGCAGCGCGGATCATTCTTCGTCAACTCGAAGCCAAAACAACCACACCGACAAGCGAAACAACATCAAACACTTCCGCGACGCGAGGCGAAGTTCGCAAAAGCCCGACCGGCATCGAACTTGTTTATATTCCGGCGGGCGAATTTATGATGGGTTCGAGTGAATCAGAAATTGATGAAGCACTTTTTGAAGCCAAGAAAACAGCCTCTACAGCCGAACGAAGTTGGTTCGCCAACGAAACACCAAAGCATAAAGTAACCATCAAAGCCGGCTTTTGGATGGGCAAGTTTGAGGTAACGCTGGGACAATGGCAAGCGGTGATGGGCGACAATCCGAGCAAGTTTCCGGAATGCGGGGCGAATTGCCCGGTCGAGCGAGTCAGTTGGGGCGATATACAGGTTTTC
>JANLTD010001020.1:0-2560 GCA_031362765.1 Acidobacteriota bacterium
CCGTCAAAACCAGCATTCGCGCGGTCAGTTCGATCGTCAGATCGAGAACGGGCTGCATCGCTTCGTCAATTTCGCCGCGCATAATGCTAATACATTCAAAGACTTCGAGCGCATTGCCGACGTATTTGCCGAGCGGTTGATTCATATCAGTGATCAAAGCTTCGGTGCGGACGCCGAAATCTTTTCCCGTTTTGACCAGCGCTTTGGCAAGTTCCTGCGCGTCCCATTTCTGTTCCATAAACGCGCCCGTCCCGGTTTTGACGTCCAAAACAAGCGCGTCCAAACCTTCGGCGAGTTTTTTCGACATAATTGAACCAACGATCAGCGGAACCGATTCGATCATCGAAGCCGCATCGCGCAGCGCGTAAAGTTTGCGGTCAGCGGGCACGATCTTTTGTGTTTGTCCGGCGAGCGCAAACCCGCATTTTTTGATCGTTTGCATGATCTGCGCTTTTGTCAGACGGACATTGTAACCTTCGATTGATTCGAGTTTATCGAGCGTTCCGCCCGTGTGTCCTAAGCCGCGACCTGAGATCATCGGCACGGCAACGCCGCATGCCGCCGCGAGCGGTGCAATAATCAAAGAAGTTTTGTCGCCGACACCGCCGGTCGAATGTTTGTCGGCTTTCGGCGCATCAATGTCGGAGAAATCCAAACGTTCGCCTGATTCGAGCATTGATCTGACCAACGCGTTTTGCTCTGTCTGATTCAAACCGTGAATGAACATCGCCATCACAAGCGCGGTGATTTGGTAATCTGCCCAACTGCCGTCGCAAACGCCCGAAATAAAAGCGTTCACTTCCTCGCCCGAAAATCTTGCCCCGTCGCGTTTCTTGCGGATTAGGTCTTGTGGATTCATCAAAATAAACTTTAGCAAAATTCTTTGAAAATTTCGTCAAAAAAATGTTCCCTTTTTGAAAAAATTAAGACATAATAGAAAAGAGATTCTAAGAGGTTTTACGAATTTATGAACAATACAAGATCCATTACCGCCATCGTCGCATTTATCGTTACATTTATTTTCTCTGCCGGACTGGTCAGAATCATTTTTCCCGCGCCTGCTGGTCAATATGTTTTCACCAACCGGCCGCAATACACAAACCGTAATTCAAGCGAAATTGAATCTTTCCTTTTGCGTGATATTCGCAACGGCGAAAACCGTATGGATCGAATCAGCAGCTTGCGTGAAACGGATAAGGAACGTTTTTCTGCCGATTTTGCGGATGCTGTGATGAATTATTCGATCTCTTCATCAAATATGGATGCCAGCCGTTTTCCGCAGGATTTTCAAAATGCGTGGCGCGAACATATGAAGGTGTGGCGCAATTACGGCGAATTTCTCAAGGAAGCTGAGCCGACTTCGTCCAAATGCACGGAAGGACGCTTAAATAGCGAAATCAACCGCACCTGGATGGAAGTTCTCCGCATCAGCAGAAACTACGGCGCGGTTGTTGAATAAAATTTCCGCTCTGAATTGAAATAAAAAAGCCCGATACTGGTAATCGGGCTTTTTTTGTTTTAAATTGCTTTTAGCAAAACTATCGCGTCGGCTCTGATGGCTTCCGATTTACCGACCGCGTCCACCTTTTCGCCGGTTTTGGCCTTAACGGAAACGCAATCTACTTCGATTTCAAGCACATCCGCCAAATTTTCGCGCATCTCGTCAATAAACGGACGCAACCGAGGCGTTTCGAGGCTGATGGTCGAATCAACATTAACCACCGCAAATCCTTTTTCTTTTATCAGATCAACAGCACAGCGCAAAAAAACAAAGCTGTCGGCGTTGCGCCACCGCTCGTCTTTATCTGAAAAATGCGAACCGATGTCGCCAAGTGCCAACGCGCCAAGAAGCGCGTCCGTGACGGCGTGTGTCAGACAATCGGCATCTGAATGCCCGACCGCGCCAAGGTCTGATTCAATCAAAACACCGCCCAAAAACAAAGGTTTGCCCGTTTCAAGGCGGTGTATGTCGTTACCGTGACCGATTCTAAACATTGGTGATTTCCTTTAAAAAGTTTTCTGCAACAGCGAAATCTTCGCGCGTCGTAATTTTAATATTTTTCGCGCTTCCTTCAACAGTTGATATTTTGTAGCCGAGTTTTTCGACGAGAAAGCATTCGTCGGTTGCCGATTCGCTCAAATCAGCAGCGTCGAGCGCATTTCGCAGAATTTCAAAATGAAACGCCTGCGGTGTCAAAGCACGCCGGAGTTTAGCGCGTTCAACCGTCCCGACGATTTTTCCGTCGTCAACTAATTTTATGGTATCCGTGACTGGCGCAACCAAACAAGCCGCGCCGGTTTCGATTGCTTTTTCGATGGTTGCAGTGATTTCTTCGTTGGTGACAAACGGACGCGCCCCATCGTGAACGGCGACGATTTCGGCGGTCGAACTTTCGATTATACTGAATCCATTAAAAACAGATTCAGCCCGCGTTTTTCCGCCTAATACTATTTTCACAACCTTTTGCAAACTATATTTGGCGGCGATGTCTCTGTAATTTATCAATTGGTCTGGGGCAATAACAAGGATGATTTCGTTGATCAGCGGGCAATTTTCAAA
>JANLTD010001037.1:0-1649 GCA_031362765.1 Acidobacteriota bacterium
GTCATCCAATTCGCCTGTTTGCTGAATCGGCGTAATCGGAATCTTTTGACTTTCGGCGACCAGATCAACGGATGGGTTTTCGGGTCTTTCGGGTAGATCGAGCGGTTCTTCGGAAGCCGAGATCGTTGGAATAATTGCTTCTTCGGCGGGTAACTCCAAAGCAATTTCTTCTTCGATTATCTGCGGTCTTTCCTCTTTGTTTTCGGGCGCTTTTTTCAAATCTTCAAAAAGCGCGGAGACAGTTTCGCGGATCTTAACATTTTTCGGTTCAGTTGCCGGACCCACGTCGCCTAATGAAATTGTCGGCTTTGTCTTATCCGCTTTGACGCCTTTTGCTTCAATTGTTTTCTCTTTTTGTTCGATCGTTTCCGTTACCCTTTCTGCCCGATTGGCGCGTTTTTTCGTCAGCCATTCGTTAAAATGAATCCCGAAATTCTCAAACGCCATACCGAAACTGCCGAAAAGCGAAGCCAGCGAAAGCCTCGTGATCAGCAAAAGCGATGTAATTACAAAAACCGACAAAAGAATTGTCGTTCCGATCATTCCGAGTAAACCGAAAAAGATCTTTTGAAAGAAAACGCCTAAAATGCCGCCTTGAAAACCAAAAAGTGCGGCAAGGCTCGACGTAGATGCAATAAAAAGAAAATACCCGAAAAGCTGAATCAACGACAACTGTAGATCTTTGGCGCGAAAAACCCGCCACGCCATCAAAACTATCAAAGCCGGCAGCAGATACGCCGTCAGACCGACGATCGAGATCAAAAATTCGGCAAAATTTGCGCCGACCACGCCAATCCAATTCTGTATCTTTTGTGACGAGACCGTGTTAAAGGTCGGATCCATCGGATTGTAGGAAACCAGACACAAAAAGACCAAAACCGCCAAAGCCAGTAAAATTACCGAGATAATTTCATTGCCACGGGAATTGGTTTTAACCGAAGTTTGTCTTTTTCTTGCAGCTGTTGTTGCCATTTTTCGCCAAACTAATTATTTTAAGCCGCGGCCTGCGCACCTTTTTTGAAACGTAAAAATTCCTTGATAAAATCGTCAATGTCACCGTCTAAAACCGCATCAACGTCTGAAACTTCAAACTTGGTCCGCGTGTCTTTGACAAGCCGATACGGATGCAAAACGTAATTGCGGATCTGCGAACCGAACGAAATATCCTGTTTGGTCGCTTCGAGTTCGGCAGAATCGGCGCGGCGTTTTTCAAGTTCGAGTTCGTAAAGTTTCGAACGCAAAACCTGCATCGCGACGGCGCGGTTTTGAAGCTGCGAACGCTGATTTTGGCAAGTCACGACCGTATTCGTCGGCAGATGCGTGATTCGCACCGCCGAATCTGTCACGTTGACATGCTGCCCGCCCGCGCCCGACGAACGATAAGTGTCAATCCGCAAATCTTTGTCGTTTATTTCAACCACGATATTCTCGTCAATTTCGGGCGAAACGAACATCGAAGCAAACGACGTTTCGCGGCTGCCGCCTGAATTGAACGGCGAAATTCGGACCAGGCGATGCACGCCCGCTTCGTTTGCCAAAAGCCCGTAAGCATAATCACCCTGAACACGAAAGGTCGCCGATTTGATGCCCGCTTCGCTTCCCGATTGCTCGTCTATAATCTCGACCTTAAAGCCTTTGCGTTCCGCCCA
>JANLTD010001061.1:0-2245 GCA_031362765.1 Acidobacteriota bacterium
AATGATTCCTGTTATCGTAGGCAAAGTCCGCACCCCATTATTAATTCATCGTTCATTTGTAGGCGTTTGTTTAAAAAAAAAACGTCTGCAAAATGTGAGCGCAACCGGCAATATTGATTTTAATCCGAGCTGGCACACGTCGCTCGATATGCATAATCTGCTTAATGTTTCCGAAGCGATCGCGATCGCGGCAATCGAACGCAAAGAATCGCGCGGCGGACAATTCCGCGATGATTATCCCGCAAAGGTTGCCGAATTCGGCAAGATAAATTTCTCGATCAAAAAAGGTGCTGACGGCGAAATGGAGATAAGATCCGTTCCGATTCCGGAAATGCCTGACGAATTGAAACAAATTATCGAGGAGATGGGGTAGAAAGTAAAAAGGCAAAGGGTAAAAATCATTGATGTTTGCTGTGGCTTGTGTGAAAATTAGGCTATGACGCAAGATTTATCAAATAGAATTACGGTTAATCCCAAACAATGCGGCGGTCGTCCATGCATACGGGGAATGCGGATTCGTATAACTGATGTGTTGGATTTGTTTGCTTCAGGTTTGACGGTTGATGAAATTTTGGAAGAAATGCCTGATCTCGAACGTGAAGATTTATATGCCGTTTTGCAGTATGCCGCTCGTAAATTAGACCATCCATTGCTGGTTGCCTGATGACGATTTGGGTTGATGCACAACTTTCTCCGGCAATCGCTTTTTGGATTGAAAATAATTTCGATGTTCAATCTGTTGCGTTGCGCGACTTGGGTTTGCGCGATTCTGAAGATATTGAGATTTTTGAAGAAGCAAAGAAAGCAGATGCGGTTGTGATGACCAAAGACAGCGATTTTGTATCGCTTCTCGAAAGACTTGATGTGCCGCCGAAAATAATTTGGCTGACGTGCGGAAATACTTCAAACGCAAATCTAAAAATCATCTTGTCAAAGACTTTGCAAGATGCGATTGATTTTTTGGAAAGCGGCGAAAAAATCATCGAAATCAGTTGACTGCGTGAGAATTAGGCTATGAAAGTTATCAACATAGACAAGGAAATTTTGGGCGGAACACCTGTTTTTAACGGCACACGAGTTCCAATCAAGACCTTGTTTGATTATTTGGAAACAGGTGATTCGATTGACGAATTTATAGAAGATTTTCCTTCGGTTAAACGCGAACAAATCGTCAAACTTCTGGAATTCCCCGAACCGATTGAATTGATTTCATAAATTGCCACTAGCTTCAGCTAGTGGACGCAAGGCTAAGAAGCAAAAGGCTTTAGCCGAAATCAAAAAGAATAGATCATTCCTTATTGCTTTAGCTAAAGCTGATTCGGAAGTTAATTTTTTAAGTTTGGCTAAAGCCGAATTGTTAGATTGCAACATTTACCACGCGCTAAAGCGGCGTGGCAATTTATAGAAAAAAATGGCAAAAGCAACATTCAAAATCTGGCGCGGCAACTCTGATGGCGGCGAATTTAAGTCTTACGATACGGAAATCTCCGAGGGAATGGTCGTTTTGGACGCGGTTTTGCAGATTCAGGGCGAACAGGCCGGCGATCTGGCGTGTCGTTGGAATTGCAAGGCGGGAAAATGCGGTTCGTGTTCGGCCGAGATCAACGGAATGCCGAAGCTGATGTGTATGACGCGGATGAACACTCTTCCCGTCGAAGAACCGATCTCGGTTGAGCCGATGAAGGCGTTTCCGCTCAAGAAAGATCTGGTGACGGATGTTTCGTGGAATTACGAGGTCAAGAAACGCATCAAAAAATTCAAACCACGCGCGCCGGACGCGCCGGATGGGACGTGGCGAATGGCACAAGAAGATATTGACCGCGTGCAGGAGTTTCGCAAATGTATCGAATGTTTTTTGTGTCAGGACGTTTGCCACGTTCTTCGCGATCATCACAAACACGAAGAATTTATCGGACCGAGATTTCTTGTCTATGCCGCGGCGTTGGAGATGCATCCGCTCGATACCGAAAATCGCTTGAAGGATTTGAAGGACGAATCGAATATCGGCTATTGCAATATCACAAAATGCTGCACAAAGGTCTGTCCCGAAGGCATTACGATCACCGACAACGCGATCATTCCGCTAAAAGAACGCGTCGTTGATGAATTTTACGATCCGGTCAAGAAATTATTGAAACTGTTTCGAAAGAAAAAAAGTTAAAAGGTGAAAAGGTGAAAAGGTGAAAAAGTTGATTCCAT
Source organism: Acidobacteriota bacterium (assembly GCA_031362765.1). Taxonomy (GTDB): domain Bacteria; phylum Acidobacteriota; class Blastocatellia; order Pyrinomonadales; family Pyrinomonadaceae; genus JAFDVJ01. Next base: position 2,200 of record JANLTD010001061.1, read on the forward strand.
TTTGATCAAGAAAACTTTTCGACTTTTTCCCCTTTTTCACTTTTCC